>JAYUCN010000861.1:0-7607 GCA_043740335.1 Planctomycetota bacterium | reverse complement strand
ATGTGCTCGCCGAGTCGTTTCGCCTTCTCGATGCCGACCTGGGACTGCACCTGGTAGTTCTTCGTTTCGTGCAGGACCCATCCTGTGGGGACCTGGCTGGCGATCCAAGGCCCCTTCTTGATCGGGCCACCGTCGCCCTGTGCTTTGGCCAACGCTGCAGTTGCGAGGCAGACGGTGAGCAGCAGCGAAAGGCGATGCACGTTCTTCCGGGGATGGAGCCTGATGGTCCGCTGAGCATCGTCGGTTGTTGTCTCCACTGCAATGGGGCCTCGCTGCCTGGCTGGCCAGGGTGGCCGCGGGCGTCGCGGGCCATCGGCAGTGCCTCGAAGCGGGACCGAGCGCTGGGCCGTGCCACGGTGGTTCGCGGCGCGCGCGTCGAAGAACGTTTCTGGATCCACCAAACCGCCCCATTCCAGGGCTACATCAGGGTGGTATAGTTTCGGACCCACCTGGGAGCCTCGCCCCGCTGCATGAAGGTCACACTCGTCCACCCGCCGGTCTACATCAACAAGCACGGCCTGACGGCGTTGCGACCGAGCCTGCCGCTTGGCCTCGCCTACATCGCGGCCGTGCTGCGCGACGACAAGCACACGATCACGCTCGTCGACGCACTCGGCCAGGCACCTGAGCAGATGATCCCCGACGGCGACATCTGGCGCCTGGGCCTCACGCCCGCGCAGATCATCGAACGCATTCCGGCGGACACCCAGGCGATCGGCATCACCAGCATGTGGAGCTACAGCTGGCCGATCCTGCGCGAACTGATCCACCTGGTGAAGGCGGCGTTCCCGAAGGTACCGATCGTCTGCGGCGGCGAGCACTTCACGGCCGTGCCCGACCTTTCGATGGAACAGTCGCCCGCGGACTTCCTCGTGCTCGGCGAAGGTGAGGAGACGGCGGTCGCACTGTTCCGCGCGCTCGAACTCGGCCTCGACCACACGGTCATTCCGGGCATCGTCTACCGCACGCCGGACGGCAAGGTGCAGAAGAACCCGCGCCGCGATCGCATCAAGAACGTCGACGACTTGCCGTGGCCGGCGTGGGAGTACTTCGACATCGAGGCCTACTCGAGCAATCGCCTCGTCAGCGGCATCTACTACGGCAAGACGGTGCCGATCCTGGCGACGCGCGGCTGCCCCTACCAGTGCACCTACTGCAGCTCGCCGAACATGTGGACGACGCGCTGGTACGCGCGTTCGCCGAAGGACGTGATCGACGAGATCGAGGCCTACCACAAGAAGTACGGTGCGGACAACTTTCCGTTCCAGGACCTCACCGCGATCCTCAAGCGTGAGTGGGTCGTCGACTTCTGCCGCGAGGTCGAATCGCGCGGCCTCAAGATCACGTGGCAGCTGCCGGCCGGCACGCGCAGCGAGATCATCGACGAAGAGGTCGCGAGCCTGCTCGTGCGCAGCGGTTGCCGCTCGCTGAACTTCGCGCCGGAGTCCGGCAGCGAACGCACGCGCAAGCACATGAAGAAGATGCTGACCGACGAGAAGCTGTTCCGCGCGGTGCACGCGTCGGTGAAGGCGGGGCTCAACGTCGGCGCGTTCTTCGTGCTCGCCTACCCGACCGACGAGAAGGAAGACATGCAGGCGACGGTGCGGCTCGCGGCGAAGCTCGGTCGCGCCGGCATCGACGACGTGTCGGCGGGATTCTTCTTCCCGCTGCCGAGCACGGAGATCACGCGGCAGCTCGAGCAGGAAGGCAAGATCAAGTACACGGACGCGTTCCTGAAGCTGCCGATCTACGTGCACAACAAGTTCCTCAGCGAGGACCGCAAGTTCTGCGACGCGTTCACGGCCAAACAGCTCACGCGCTGGAAGTACAAGGTCGTCGCCGCGTTCTACCTGAACAGCTTCCTGTTCCGGCCGGGGCGCGTGTTCCGCATCCTGTGGAACTTCGTGCGCGGCAAGGAGACCTCGAAGATGGAGTCCTTCCTGCAGGAGACGCTGCGCAAGTTGCGCCTGCGCAAACGGAGGGTGTCGGTGGTGACCGTGGCGCAAACACCCTCAGCACCCCTGGCGCGCGTGCCGGTGGGCAAGTCGTAGCGGCTCACGCGGTCTCTTGGGCAGCCACGAGTCGCGTCGCACGTTCGATCTGGGCGTCGGCGACGCCATCACCAGTCAAGTTCGCCTGGGCCCAGGCGAACGCGGCGCGACCCGCGATGGCGGCGTCGGCTGGGGAACCCAGGAGGGCCAGGGCGGCATCCGCGAGAGCGCGCGGCCCTTCGGCGATCGTGCGCGCTGGGGCCGGTGCGTCACAGCCGCGCGCGCCGAGCTGGTTGGTCACGACGGGCAAGCCGTGGGCCAGGGCTGCGAGCGCCTTCATGCGGAAGCCGCCGCCCGACCACAGTGGCGCCAGCAGGAGCCGGACCTGGCCGAACAGCGTCCGCAGATCGGGCACGAAACCCAACACGGCTACACCAGGTGTGTTCGCCAGCGCGCGCACGCGGTCGGGGTTGGGGCCGGCGAGCCACAACTCCGCGCTCGGGTTGCTGGCGCGCAGCAGCGGCAGCACGTCAGTCACGAGCCGCGCCGCGGCCTCGGGATTGGGGTGGTGGCTGTAGTCGCCGAGGAAGAGCGCTCGTGGCGGCGCCTGATCGGGAGCGACCGGCTGGTCGGGCACCACGAACGTGGGCGGCCGGACCAGGACGTCCCGACCGAGCTCGGCCGCCAGGCTGCGCGCATCCTCGACCGTGACCGTCTGCACGAGCGAAGCCATCGGGTAGAAGTGTCGGATGTAGCGTCGCCATAGCCGCGCGTCGCGGTGATCACCAAGGACGCCAAGTCCGGTGGTGGTGTTGGCGGGGCAACCTGACTCGTGATCCGTCAAGACGGTTGGCAGGCCGCGCAGGCAGGGCAGGTACTGTGCCATCTGCGCGAGTTCGACGAACACGACATCGGGCTGGAAACTCACTCGGGCCCGCGCCAGCAGGGCGGGCATATCGGGATGCCAGTGTTTGGCGGCGACGAGCGGCAAGTGTCGCCAGCGCCACAGCATCTGCAGCTGGTGCAGCAAGCTCCCTCGCCGTGGTCGCTCGCGGTAGGGCAGCGCTCCGTGCCAGCTCCAAGGCCCCGAATCGCCCGCCAGGGTTTCCTGTTCGCCAGCTCGCAGCAGTGCGACGAGGCCGACCTCCGCTTTGGCAGCCAGGGCGTGGGCCAGGGTCGCCAGATAGATGCCGCCGCCATGAGGCGCGGCCTCATCGGGCAGAAACGGGGTGACCATCAGAATGCGCATGGAGCGGCGACGAGAGGTCCTAGGATACTATTTCACAAAGAGTTGCGGTGTCCATGACGGCTTCCGTGCGCGCTCGGACCGAGATCACACCATGCCTCATGCCAGTAGCGGGATTGGCGACCGTTTGCCATAATCCCGCCCCGTTCCCTGACCATCCGTGACGGCTCGCCGCCAGGATGGCGGCACTGCGTAATGGGAACGAATGGTATGAACGACACTCTCAAGATCATTGTGGAGCGATTGGAGACGGGCAAGCCCGAGCTCCAAGTTGCTGCGGCGCAGATTCTTGGTGAGTTGCATGCCAAGGAACCCAGCGTCGTCCGCGCCTTGGCCGCGGCGATCCGTCGCTCGCCAGTGTTGGGCAGGTTTTGTCTGGATGCGTTGAGCAAGATTGCGACGCCCGAGGCATTGGAGATGATCGCGCACGCCACCCTGGAGCCGGAACCGCTGGCCGATCATGCGGCCCACCTGTTGGGAGAAGCAGGGGCCACCGCCCATCCCGTGCTGGTCCTGCTCTACAACCAGGCCGTCGGCGAACAGCGCACGCGGATCCTCGGCATCCTCGCGCGCAACCTGAGCAAAGACGCGATCGGCGTCTTCGTGCACGGGCTCTTGACACCGGAGACGACCGATGTGGCGAGCCGGCTGCTGCAGGCGGCCGCGCCCCAGTTCATGCCGCCCTTGCAGAAGCTCCTGCGCGAAGGCCTGGCCAAGCACCTTGAATCCTCGCTGCCGGAGGCGTGCCTGGCCCAGGTCGTGGCCGTGCTCGCCAAGGTCGATGCCGAAGGCTCGCGCCCGATGTTGATGAACTTCACCGGACCGGAGACGGTGCCCTTGGTGCGAGCCGCCGCCCTGCGTGCGTTGCAAGGGACCAGACTCCCGGCCGCGCAGGTGCGCAGCATGATGGACCTGCTCGAAGACCAGGCCCAGCGGGGCGTGCACGAGGCGGTACGCGAAGTGCTGGCGCAGTTGCCCGAGGTTCCCGAGGGGTTGCTGCCCGTGCTCAAGCGTCTCCTGACTTCACGTCAGGCCGAGCAGCGGTTGTTTGCCATGCGCATGCTGCGGACCGCGGGGGGAGCAGATCTCGCCAAGGTCGCACTCAAGTTGCTCGACCACGACGACGAACGCTTCCGCGTGGCGGCTGCCGACGCCTTGGCACACAACAAGCATGCTGTCGAGCCCTTGGTCCGACTCGTGCTGATGGCGAAGGACCCCGCGTTGGCCAGGACTGCTGCCGACATCCTGGTGCGACTGGGCAGTCATCTCTCGCCCAAGTTCTTGCGCGCCTTGACCGACAAGGCGGTCAGGCTGCTGCTCACGAATGCGCTGGCTGGCGACCTCCTGCTCGATGTCGTGCTCGCCACGGGCGGCAACAAGGTGGCGGCGTTGCTGGTCGAGCGTGGCATTCGCTTGCGCCGCGTGCGTCGGCGCACGGACGCCCTGCATGTGTTGGCGCGCCTCGCCGCGTCGCCGCACGCCGACGACGAGTGTCGCTACCAACTGGCGCTGACGAAACTGCTGCAGGACGTGGCAAAGCCCGTGGCCGAGGCTACGGCTCCAGGCAATTCGACGATGGGGTTCTTCGCCGTGCTCGTGCGCAACACCTTCCCGTTGCTCGAGCGACTGCGCAAGGAAGCCGCGCTGACGCCCGAGGCCCTGCTGCGCGTCGCCACGCACTTTTCGGCGGCGGTCGGGGTGGAACGGCGCTTCGGCACCGAGTTGCTGAAGCACCTCGCGGTGCGCACGAAAGGGCGCGCCGGGGACGAGGCCCGGGTCGTGCTGCGAGCCGTTGGCGGGTAAGACACGGCGGGTAAGACACGGCGGCTAGGACGCGGCGCCTCCCATCTGCACTTGCTGTTCAGGCGGCAGTGCGGCGAAGCCTCGGACGCCCCTGCCGACCATGGCGACGACCGTCGAGCCGAAGCCGAACTGACCGATTTCGTCTCCGGCCCGCACCTGGCCGCAGACCGTGCTGACGATCGTGCTGCCGACGTTGTAGGCGCCGACCATCACGATCGCCGCGGGCTCGCCCGAATCGAGGCGGCAACGGAACACGTGGCGGCTGTTGCGGGGGAACAAGTTCTCGATGCAGCGCGTGGCCGCCGGGTTGACGGGAAACAACGTACCCGGGAGGGCCGTGATGGCCTCGATCACCGCCGAGAACGGTGCATGCACGCGGTGGTAGTCGCCGGGCGCCAGATAGATCGTCACCTGGGAGCCGCCCTCGAGCGCACGAGCGAAGGCTGCATCGCCGAGCAGGTCGGCGAGCCCGTAGTGCCGCCCCTTGACCTGTTCGAGGCGCTCGTTCGTGACGTATCCCGTCGTGATGATGCGGCCGTCGCAGGGCCAGACCAGTGGGGTTCCGGCGATGGGCCTCGCTCCTTCCCGCAGCGGGCGCCGAAAGAATTGCTGCAGGCTCTTGAAGTCGGCCAGGGTGCCAGCGACCTCGTCGAGTGAGGCACCGTAGCGCCGGGCGAACCAGCCATACAAGCGCGGGCGGAACCAGCGCGGCAGCGGCAAGGTGCACAAGCCGCCGCAGAGGCGCGAGAGCAGGACCTTGGGCAGGCAAGTCAGCAGAATCCGGCGCACTCGAGACATGGGGGGCTTTTTGTCGGAACAGTCGGGCACGGCGGCGCGGGGCGCAAGCATCGCTTTGGCGGGGCGGCAACCCGTTGCCCGGCGCCCGCATTCTGGGAAGATGGTGCGATGCGGTGGGTACTGGCTGGTCTCTCGTTTCTGGCGTTCGGGGCATTCGCGTGCACGCGGGTCGACGCGGCGAAGGGCTCGGGCGACGGCACCCTGATCCTGGAAGTCGGCGGCGACCGCTCGTCGTTGCGTGAGGCCCTCGCCGCGCATGGTGTGGCAGTTGCGCCGCCGCAGTTCCTGCGCGAGCCGGAACCGGTGCTGCCCGCAGCTGACCCGGAGCCGCCACGCGGGACTCGCGTCGACGGGTCTTGGGAGCAGCCGACGGCCGCGCCGGCGCAGACGCCCACGCCGGGGCCAGCAGGGGACTTCATGGTCGTGAAGCTGAGTCGCGGTCAGACCTTGATCCACCTCGCCAAGCAGTACCTCGGCGACGGCAACCGCTTTCGCGAGATCATGACCTTGAACGGCTGGACCGATGACGATGCGCGACATCTGCGCGAGGATCAGCCGGTCAAGGTGCCGCGCGCGGCCAATGTGAGCGGGTCGTCGGGTCCAAGGTGACGAGCCGCGCGTCTCTCGCCGGCACGAGACTCTGATCTAGGAACGGTAGTCGGCGTTGATCTGCACGTAGTCCTTCGTGAGATCGCAGGTCCAGACATCTGCGCTCGCTGTGCCGACTGCGAGGTCGATGCCGAGCACGACCTGCGTTTCAGCGACCAGGTGGCGATGCGCTGCGGGCTCATTTTCAGGATGCGGCATGCCGTTGCTGTAGACGTCGGCTTTGCCCACCCAGACGCGTGCTCGTTCGACGGGGAACGACACACCCGCGCGGCCGGCGGCGGACAGGATGCGACCCCAGTTGGGATCGAGGCCGGCGACGGCGGTCTTCACGAGTGGGCTCGTCGCGATGACCCGGCCGACGTGGGTCGCTTCGTGTTCGCTGCGCGCGCCGCGCACCTGCACGGTGATCAGCCGCGTCGCGCCCTCGCCATCAGCGGCGATCCGGCGGGCGAGTTGTTGGCCCAGTTCGGTCAGGGTGGCTTCGACCTGAGCCGCGGTGCCGCGCACCTTGCCGCTCGCGAGCAGGAACAGGGTGTCGTTTGGCGAGGTGTCGCCGTCCACCGAGACGCGGTGGAAGCTGCGGTCGGCGAGGGTGCGCAGCATTGCGGTGGTGTGCTTCGCTTCGCCGGTGCGACCATCGGTCACGAGGAAGCCCAACATCGTCGCCAGGTTGGGGTGGATCATGCCCGACCCTTTGGCGAAGCCCGTCGCTGCCCCGTGCGGGCAAACCACGTGCAGTGCTTTGGGATACGTGTCGGTGGTCATGATGGCGCGGGCGAAGTCCATGGCGCCGTCCGGACTGGCGCGGTCGAGCAGCGCGTCGAGGTGGGAGACGATGCGGTCCGTCGGCAGCGGCGTGCCGATCGGGCCCGTGCTCGCCATGAGCACCTGCTCCGTCGGGCAACGCAAACGCTCCGCGAGTTCGCGGCAGCACCGGCGGGCATCTTCGATGCCCTGTGCCCCGGTCGCACAGTTGGCGTTCTTCGCATTGACGAGCACGGCACGAACGAGGCCGTTGTTGCGCGTCAGATGGTCCCGGCAAACGTGCACATGCGCGCCGACGAGTTGGTTCTGCGTGTAGATCGCGGCGGCCAGCACCGGTTGGTCGGCCAACAGCAGCCCGAGGTCGAGCTGCTGGTCCTTCTTCAGGCCACAGTGCA
>JAYUCN010000860.1:0-3136 GCA_043740335.1 Planctomycetota bacterium | reverse complement strand
TGCGCAGACGATGGTCACCGCATCGAGCCTCGGCGGCCCGATCGGCATCACCGCGAGCGCACCGGGAGCCTTCGTCACCGCGACGTTCGCGTTGTTCGCGCGGCGGATCGTGGCCCGAGCTGGCGCGCAGGACCTCAAGGTGACCATCAGGAACACGACGACCGCGGTGCCGCCACTCGTGCCGTACGTGGTGATGCTGTCCTTCCCCGGATCGCCGATATTGCCGACGCCCGTCGGCCCGCTCTGCATCGATCCGTTCTACGCGTTCGCGTTCGTCATCGAGGACGGCACCGGGATCTTCAATTTCGTGTCGCTTTCGGGCGCGGGCGGCGTCGGGTCGCCGGACTTGACGAGGAGCTACGTGCTGCCGCCGGGCCTGTTCGCGGGCCAGATCATGCTGTTCCAGGCGCTCGGGTTCGATCTGGTCACGGGCTGGTTCCGCACGAATTGCGAGAAGCTGCGATTCTGATCGGGGCCGGTTCGCCTGACCACGAAGCTGTCGTGGTTGGATAGGATCCTGTGCCGTCGACCACGGCGCCCATTCGCGGTGACCTGTGCGGCGACGGGCGCCATCCTCTTCGAGACCCACCCACCATGTGCCGACTCCTGTTCGCTCCGTTCCTGATCGCTCTTGTCCAGGCCGTCGACGCGACCGCGCAGACCGTGCCCACCGGCTTCGTCGTCGACACGCTCGTGTCCGTCGGCCTGTCGACGCCGAACGACTGCTGCTTCCTGCCCGACGGTCGCTGCCTGATCGCGAACTCCGCCGGCACGGTGTCCGTCTACGCGGGCAGCAACGCGGTCACGATCGGCACCGTGGCCAACGTCGAATCGGGCGGCGAACGTGGCTTGCTCAGCATCGCCGCCGACCCAGGCTTCGCGGGCAACGGCCAGATCTACGTCTACTACTCGAGCACGCTCGACGCCTTCATGCACCTCGATCGCTTCACCTGCACGGGCGATCTCGCCAACAGCAGCAGCACGAACCTCGCGTTCGCGGCCGCGAGCCGGCACGTGTTGCTGGGCGTGATCCCCGACAATGCCGGCAACCACAACGGCGGTTCCGTGCGGTTCGGTCCCGACGGCATGCTCTACCAGACCATCGGCGACGATGCGATCTCGTGCAACGCGCAGAGCACGGTGTCGCAGTCCGGCTGCCTGCTGCGCCTGAACGTGGGCACGCGGCCGCCGGGCGGCAGTCTCGTGCTGCCCTCGTACGCGTCGCTCGATCCGGGCAACAACCCGCTCAGTGCCAACGCGGACTTCAGCCAGCTCGTGCTCGCGCATGGCCTGCGCAACCCGTTCCGCATGGAGATCGATCAGCTCACGGGCAACCTCTACATCGGCGACGTCGGTGCCGGTGCGGTCGAGGAGTATTCAGAGTACGTGTATCCGGCCGGACCTCTGCCGCTCGTGAACTTCGGCTGGCCGTGGCGCGAAGGCAACCAGCCCGGCATCAGCTGCGGTGGCACGCAGCCGCCGGGCCTCACAGACCCGATCGCCGCGGTATCGCACGGCACCGGTTGGGCCGCGATCATGGGCGGCGCGCGCTACCGCAATCAGGGCGGCCAGTACGACTTCGGCCCCGCCTACGAAGGTTCGGCGTTCTTCCTCGACTACTACGCCGCGGAACTGCGGCGTCTCGTCAACACGGGAACGTGGGTGCCGGCACCGGCGGTGCCGGGGCAGCCGAACGCGACGAACTGGGGCACGGGCTTCCTGGACGTCACGAGTCTGCGGCAGGGACCCGATGGCGCCCTGTACTTCACGCAGCACTCGGGCGCAGGCGTGCTGAAGCGCGTGCGTCTGCTCGGCCCCGTTCCCAGCGTGACGGCGATCAGCGGCGGCGGTCAGCGCGGACCCGCGGGGGAAGTGTTCCCGCAGCCGCTCGTCGCGCGGGTGCTCGACCCGGCTGGCAGTCCATTGGCGGGCGGCATCGCCAACTTCGCCGTGACCGGGCCCGGCACGCTGTCGACGACGAACCCGGTCATCGCCGATGGCGGTGGCTTCGCGCAGACGACGGTGACCGCGATCAACGGCGGTGGCGCCATCACGGTCACGGCGACGACGCCTGGTGCCATCACCAATGCGACGTTCGGTTTGTTCGCGCGCAAGATCACGGCCACGCCGGCCGGCCAGTACCTCGTGCTGTCGATCGCGAACCAGACGAGTGCGGTGCCGTCGCTGGTACCGTACGTGCTGATGCTGTCCTTCCCCGGTTCGCCGACGCTGCCGACGATCGTCGGCCCGTTGTGCATCGATCCATTCTATGCGTTGGCACTCGTCATCGAGGACGGCACCGGCATCTTCAACTTCGTCTCGTTCTCGGGCACCGGTGGCGTCGGGTCGCCGAGTTTGACGAAGCTCTACACGCTGCCGCCGGGCATCTTCGCGGGCCAGCTCATGCACTTCCAGGCGGTCGGCTTCGACGCGATCACGGGCTGGTTCCGCACCAACTGCGAGCAGCGGCAGTTCTGATCGAGGTGCCAGCCGCCTACGTGCCGATCTGCTTCTTCACGACGTTCGTGCAGGTGATGCCGACCGCGGCCGCGGCATCGAGCACGAAGGCCTGCACGTGGAACTCGAAGCCCTGCAGGCCGTACGGCAGCAGGATCGGCAAGGTCGCCATCGCCGCCGCGCGGCCCTGACCGTACTGCGTGATCGGCCACGTGGCCGTGATCAGGCTCGCCGGATCGAGGCGCAACGTGAGGCCCGGCAGCGGCACGTTCGGCAGTGTTGCACTCTGCAGCGCGAGGCCGAGCACTGCGAGCGTCGGCCCCGGCACGCCCGTGAGTCGCAGCGTCTCGATCTCGCCGCCACGGAACGGGCCGGTGGCGCCGAGCATCGGCACGGCCGCGTCTTCGCCGGGCACACCGTTGTACAGCTGGAGCCGGCTGCCGGCCGTCGGGCCGTGGAAGCGAGTGCCGCGCGTCAGGTAGGAGCCCATCAGATCGGCGTCGCCATCGCCATCGGCATCGGTGGCGAAACCGTCGACGAACGTCTGCCGGCTGACGCGGTAGTCGGCGAGCGTCGGCACGAGCGCCGTGCCGGTCCGTCGCAGCACTGCACCGATGTTGGGTTCGCCGGCGATGCGACCGATGGCGAGGTCGGTCTTGCCGTCGCCATCGAAATCGGC
>JAYUCN010000859.1:0-7620 GCA_043740335.1 Planctomycetota bacterium | reverse complement strand
GCAGGCCAGCACGAGGTCGCTGCGGCCGTCGCCGTCGACGTCCGTGGTGAGCACGCCCGTGATCTCCACCGTCTTGCCGAGTTGCACGGCAACGACGTCGGGGTTCGTCTGCGCCATGGCTACGGCTGTGCTGCAGACGAAGGCGAGCAGGGCGCGCTCGTGCGTCACGATCCGACCTCGAGCAAGCGATCGGTGTCGCCCGCACCGATGGCGAGGAACCAGAACAACCGGAATCGCCACGCGGCCGCCGTGCTGCGGTAGTTCACGATGCCGAGCAGCAGTGACCATTCGCTGGCGCCGCGATCGGCGGTGTAGTTGAACAGCAGCGGCAGGCTGACTTCGGTGACGTCGCGGTCGCGTTGTGACAGTGGGGCGTCGGCGTGCAGCAGAGCACCATTCCGCCAGTAGTCCACGCGCACCGTGCTCATGCGGGGATCGCGCAGAGCAGTCAACACGTCCTGAGGGTGGGCGATCGTGCGACCGTCGAGTGCCGTGAGCAGATCGCCGAAACGCAGGCCGACGGTGCGCCACGGGCTCGCGCGCGACAGACCGACGATCACGGCGCCGCCGCCGGGACCGAGCCCGGCCGCGCGCGCCTCGACTTCGGTCGCGGTGCGCAGCACGACGCCGATGCGCTGCTCTTCCCGGAAGCGCTCGGCGATCGCTCGCGCGACGGGGCGGTGCCGCGACACGAGCTGCAGTTGCGCGCGTGCTTCACGACCGGCGCGATCGACGAACAGCACGACCCTGGTGCCTGGCGGCGTCTCCAGTTCGATCTGCCGCCACTCGCTCGGCCGGTGCAGTGCCTTCGGTTCGGCATCGCCGACCTGCGCCTCGAGCAAGAGGTCGTCGACCTGCAAGCCCGCGGTGGCGGCCGGCGAGTTCTCGATCACCTGGGCGATGCGCAGTTGGCTCGGCTGGTCGAGCTTCTCGGCCAGCGTGTCGCGCGCGTCGTCGACATAGAGTCCGGCAAAGCTGCCCGCCGGCAGGCGCTGGCGCTGCGCCTCGTCGTCAGGTTCCGTGCGCAGGTCGAGCGGCTCTTCCATGTCCGCGAGTGCAGGCGCGTGCTGCGCCAGGTCGGGCGAGAGCGAACAGCTGCAGAGACAGCCGAGAATGGCCAGGGGAAGGAACTGCATCGCCGTCGGGATCGGGTTGATGGAGAATCACTCTACGCGATGCGGAGTCGACGCAGCAGCAGTGCAGATAGTACTGCCGCCATCGCGAACCACAGCAGCGGGGTCGTGACCGCTTGCGCGGCCCAGGGCCAGAAGGCATCCGCGGCACCGCGGGCGGCGGCCGCGAAGTAGCCGAGCACCGAGTCGTCGCGCAGGCCCGTGGGCAGGTGGCTCGCCAACAGCCAGCCCGCATGATCGCGCAGACGATCGCGCACCAGCTCGGGTCCGAGCACGAGCAGCGCCGCAGCCGCCAGCGCGCGTGCGGGACGCTTCGCCAGCGTCGAGGCCAGCAGACCGACCGCAGTGAGTGCCAGCAGCGGCAGCAAGCAGTTGCGCAGCGCCAACCACACCATGGGCCCGACGTCGGCGGCGGCCGCGAGCACTTGACGGTCGCCGTGGCGACTCACTTCCTCGAGGTCCTGCCAGCCGAGCAGTGCTGTGGCGGTGGCGATGGTCACGAGCGTCAGTGTGACCCAGCCCACGCACGCCATCACCGTGAGCGTCGCGAGCTTGCCGAACAGCACGTCGCCGCGATGGACCGAACGCACGAGCGTGTTGCGCAGCGTGTCGCCGGCGAGGTCGGCGGCCACCGACTGGCTCGCGAACCACAGCAGGCACAGACCCAGGGCCGGCGTCGCGGTCTGCAGGGCCTGCGCTGCCGCGAGTTGTCCGCTGCCCGCATCGGCGCTGAAGAGTTCGCCGGCGCGCACGCGGGCGAGCGATTGCGCGACCTGACTGCGGTAGGCGAGCACGCGCCACACTGCGATGCCAGCTGGTACGAGCACGAGCAGGGCCGCGGTACGCTGGTGCAGCACCGTGCGCAGTTCGTGACCGAATGCACGCCACGGCGCGTGCGAGGTGCTGCCGATGGGCGGCTCCGCGGCAGGAAGCATCGCACTCGGCATCGAGGTGGCCACGCTCGCGAGCCCACCTGCTCCTTCGTTGGTGGCGCGCAGGTAGATGGCTTCGAGCGTGGCCGGTTCGGGCGCGAACGTGTGGATCTCACCGACTGCCGCGAGTTCGCGCGCGATCACGCCCGGCGGCCGTTCGCCGAGTGGAACCAGCAGCCGATCTCCCGCGCGAACGGGCAGCAGGCCGAGCTCCCTGAGTCGCCGTTCCATCGCCGGCAGCGGTGTGCCAGCCACGACGTGGCGCGCGCCGAGTCCCCGCCGCAGCGTGTCGAGGTCGCCTTCGACGACCATGGCGCCGTCGCGCAGCACGCCGATGCGGTTGCAGAGCCCCTCGAGTTCCTGCAGTTGGTGACTCGACAGCAGCACCGCCACACCTTCGTCGCGCGTGAGCTGCAGCAGCAGTGTTCGCAGGTCGGCGATGCCTTCGGGATCGAGGCCGCTCGCCGGTTCGTCGAGCAGCAGCAGACGCGGACGGCCGAGCAATGCCTGGGCGATGCCGAGGCGTTGGCGCATGCCGAGCGAGAACGTGCCGACGCGGGTGCTGGCAACCGCGCCGAGACCGAGCAGATCGAGCACGCGCGCACTCTCGGCGGCGGCGAGTCGCCGCGGCAGGCCTTGCAGCTGCGCAAGCCACGCGAGGTTCTGCGCGGCCGACGCATGCAGGTGGAAGCCCGGGCGTTCGACGAGGGCGCCGGTGGCGGCGCGCGCCTGCCGCGGATGGCGCAAGGCGTCGATGCCGAAGATCCGCACAGCGCCTCGTCGAGGTCGCACCAGTCCGAGTGCCAGGCGCATCACGGTGGTCTTGCCAGCGCCGTTGTGGCCGAGGAAGCCGTAGCAATCGCCCGCTCCGACGGACAACGTGACCGAACGCACTGCGGGTCTTCGGCCATAGCCGAACGTCAGATCCTGCAGTTCGAGGGCCGTCACGCGCGCAGCATGCTCTCTGCGCTCGCTCCTGCGTCAAGACCAACTGCGCGTGTCGAGGCGATGCCGAGTGGCTCTTGCTTCCCTGCTCATGACGCGCGAGCGTTTGGTGATGCCCGATGCCCCCGTTCCGGCTGCCGACGACGTCCTGCTCGAGGTTCTCGAGTGCCACGAAGAGGAACGGTTGCGGTCCTGGCTCGATGCGGGCCACGACGCGGCTCGGCCCGTGCGCGGCAAGACGCCCGTGCAGTGGTTGCTCGAGATGTACATGCGCGGCGTGCACTTCGCGCCTTGCTTGCGCCTTCTGCTCGCACGCGGCGGGCGCCTCCCGGACCAGGCACTGGCGCCGGTGCTCCTCGACGACGCAGAAGCACTGCGTGCGGCCCTGCGCGCCGATCCGGGACTGGGCCAGCGGCGCTTCGATCTGGTGTCGGCGTTCACGCCGTTGCGTTCCGCATCGCCACTGCACGTGGCCGCCGAGTACGGCAACCTGGCGGTGGCCCGGGTCCTGCTGGAGGCGGGGGCTGCGCTGGAGGTGCGCGCCGCGACCGATGCGTTCGGTGGCGATGGTCACACGCCGCTCTTCCACACGGTGAACAGCCTGCTCGACCACTGCGCACCGGTGATGCACCTGCTGCTCGATGCCGGAGCGCGCACCGATGTGGTGTTGCCGGCGATCACCTGGGGCCGCGGCTTTCCCTGGGAAACGACCTTGTTCGACGTGACGCCGATCAGCTATTGCCAGGCCGGCCTGCTGCCGCAGATGCACCGCCGCGAGCCCGACGTGTATCGCAACCTCGAGCGGCTGCTGGCCGCGGCGCGGCGCCCGCGACCGCCGTTGCCGAACGTTCCGAATCGCTACCTGCTCCCGCGGGGCGGCAATCGCGCGTGAGCGGGGTCGTCAGCGCCGATCAGGAACGGTACTGGCCGTGTCCGGCTGCGCCGTCTGCGCACAGGGCACCGTGAGTTCGCGGCCGGCCTGCACCGTGAACGGCACGAAGCCACGGTCCCCGGACACGAGCTGCCACATCACGAAGTAGTCGCCGGGCGCCAACTGCAGCGCTTCGTTCCGCGCGGCGGTCGACAACTCTTCGATGCGCACGTCGGCATCGGTGCGGTGGCGATAGATCTCGACGATCGGACCGAGCTTGCCGTCGCCCGACGTCGCCAACGCCGCCGCCGGGAATTGCAGTCGCACGGTGCCCGTAGAGGCCATCGCCACGCGGCCGACGTCGACGGTGCCTTTGCCGTCGACGTAGTGGCGACCACCGTCGACCCAGCCGAGACCAGGGCCTCCGAGTTCGAGGCGGTACCAACCGAGTGCGAGTCCTTTCATCGCGAACTGGTTGCCGTGCTCGACCTTGCTCATCGTGGTGCCGCGGCCGGTGTCTTCCTGGAAGATGCGCACCTCGACGGCGGCCTGGTCGATGCCTTCGGGCAGCAGCGGCTCGAGCACCAGTTGACCGTTGGTGGTCGCCGGATCGAGGCGCAGCACGACCTCGCCGTTGTCGGGCAGCACATCGGCCCAGGCGACCGGCAGCCGCGCCGAGTCCTCGCCGCGCCACAGCAGGAGTCGGCCTTCGCCACCCGGCAGGTTGGGCAACACGAAGGTGCCGTCCTTGCCGACCGCGGCGGCATCGAACCAGAGCGTGCGCGTACCGACCCACTCGACGCGATGGCCTGCGAGCGGCTTGCCGTCGCTTGCGAGTGCCTTGCCGCGCACGGTGACTTCGCGGCGCAGGTTCACGTCGACCTTGGTGGTCTGACCGCGCATCGTGCTGACGGTCATGTGCTGCAGGCCGGCAAGGTTGCCGCCGGCGCGCAGTTCGAGCTTGCCCTCGGGCACGTCGTCGAAGACGAACGCGCCTTGCTCATTGGTCTCCATGCGCTGCTGTGGCCGGTCGACCTCGGTGCCCCAACTCACCGGACATTTCGCGGCGGTCTTGCCGTCCTCGCCGTAGACGACGCCAGCGATGCGCGCGGGCAGCGGTTTCTGTTCCGCGACTGCTGGCGTCGGGACTGGCGTCGAGGCAACGAAGGTGAAGCTGTTGGAATCGAACGCAATTTCGCCGAGGAGACGGACACCGCGATCACCCGATGGCTCCTGGACCGTGCGCAATTGCACGTCGGCGAAGCTCGCGAACGGATGCAGACCGGTGCGCATGGCCGGGTTGTCGGCGAAGCTGCCTTGCTGCACGACCAGGCCGGTGATCGCCAGCGTGAGGTCCTCCTTGCCGGTCGACGTCGAGTCGAGCGCGAACGCGAGGCCCCGTACCGCGCCGCCCTTGGCTTCATAGTCCCTGAGGAGGCGGAACGTGGTGCCGCGTTCCCGGCGGCCGCCGAGCACGACGCGCGTGGCACTGCCGCTCTGCACGACCAATTGTCGCATCGCGTCGCGCGTCTCGTCCTGGCCGATCGCGAGCACCATCGGCATCGACGCCAGCCGGCCGCGCCACGCGATGTGCACGCGGCCCGCATCGTCGGTACGCTCGGGCACTTCCCCGAGCCGGCATCCGAACGGCGCCAGCAGCACCTTGGCCCCGGCGACCGGCAGCCCGAGCCGGTCGACGACCCGCACGTCGAGGTCGTAGGCGAACGGGTGATCCAGTGCGCTGTCGTCCGGCGAGGTGTCCCGCACGACGACCCGATCCGGCGTGTCAGGCTTGTCGACGTCGGCGGTAGTGGCGATCGCGGCAGCGGAGCTGGCCTCGCCGTTCGCAGCCACGGATCCGGGCGGCGCTGCGTCACTGCCCTGCAGGGACCACACCAGGACACCGAGCAATAGCACGGCGGCAGTGGCGAGGGTAAATCCGGTGGTCGACTTCATGGGCAGCGCCGGCGAGCATGTTCGGCGTTGCGGCGCAGGATCGCAACCCGGGCGGTCGTGAAGGGTATCATCCGCGCCCCGCCC
Organism: Planctomycetota bacterium; assembly: GCA_043740335.1. GTDB lineage: Bacteria > Planctomycetota > UBA1135 > UBA1135 > UBA2386 > DASVAL01. Next base: position 1,699 of record JAYUCN010000859.1, on the reverse strand, counting down.
CCCGTCGCCCATGACCCAACTCCACCGCGCGTTCGCGCGCACGGCCGCGCGCCGTCGCCACCTCGACCAGGGCAATCTGCTGCGCTCGTTGACCCTCGTCATCAACGGCGTGCCGGGTGGCATCAATCTCGGTCAGGGCGTCTGCGACCTCGACACGCCGCCCCCGCTCGTCGCCGGTGCTGTCGCGAGCATCCAAGGTGGCGACCGCCAGCTCTACACGCCGTACGCGGGTCTGCCCGAACTCCGTGCGGCGATCGGCAAGAAGCTGCAGCGGCACAACGGCCTGCCCTACGAAGCGAAGAACGTGGCGGTCTGCACGGGCAGCAGCGGTGCGTTCTTCGCGGCCGGCATGACCTTGCTCGAACCCGGCGACGAAGTCGTGCTGTTCGAACCGTTCTACAGCTACCACTGGACCACCGTGCCGCTCTTCGGTGCGGTGCCCGTCGCCGTAGCGCTCGATCGCCAGACGTTGGCGTTCGATGCAGCCGCACTGCGAGCGGCGATCACGAAGCGCACGCGCGCCGTCGTCGTCAACACGCCGGGCAATCCGTCGGGCAAGGTCTGGACGCGCGACGAACTCGCACAGCTTGCGAACGTGCTCGACGGCACCGACGTCATGGTGCTCACCGACGAGGTCTACGAGTACATGTGCTTCGACGGGCGCACGCACACCTCGCCAGCCACGGTGCCGGGCCTCGCTGACCGCACGCTGACGATGAACTCGTTCAGCAAGACGTTCTCGGTGACGGGCTGGCGCGTCGGCTTCCTCGCCGGGCCGCCCGAGATCGTCGAGAAGTGCGGCATCGTCTTCGACCAGATCGAAGTCTGCGCGGCGCGGCCGATGCAGCGCGGCGTGCAGCGCGCGCTCGAGCAGCTGCCCGACTCCTACTACAGCGACCTCCAGCAGGGCTACCAGAAGAAGCGCGATGCCTTCTGTGCCGCATTGCGCGAGGCCGGCTTCCAGTTCGACGTGCCGCAGGGCGCCTACTACGTGCTCGCCGACTACGGCAAGGTGTTCGGCGAACTGGCGCCACATCCGGCCGTGCTCCAGATGATCGAACGCATCGGCATCAACGCGGTGCCGGGCCACCTGTTCTTCGCCAGCCCCGACGGCGTGCGTTGCATGCGCTTCCAGTTCGCTGTCGATTGGCCCGTGCTCGACGAGGCGTGCAAGCGCCTGCGGAGTCTGCGCCGATGAAGACACCCTTCGCGAAGATCTCCCTCGCCAGTATCTCCCTCGCCAGTATCTCCCTCGGACATGCGCTGCTCGGCGTCCTGTTCCTGGCGCCGCGGTTGTGCGGCCAGCAGAGCGAACCGGAAGCCGGCCTCGTCGCCTTGCATCAGGCGTGCCTGGATGCGTCGACCGATCTGGTCGTGCTCAACATCGCTGCGCATCCGGACGACGAGTCGTCGCGCACGAACGCGATCCTGCGGCGCAAGTACGGCATGCGCGTCGTCACGGCCTACACGACCTACGGCGACGGTGGCCAGAACGCGATCGGCCGCGAGATCGGACCCGAGCTCGCGGACCTGCGCGTGCGCGAGACGCTGCGCGCCGCCGCGATGAGCGGGGTCGAGGTGCGCTGGGTCTCCATGCCCGACTTCGGCTTCAGCAAGACGCTCGAGGAGACGCTGCGGGTCTGGGGCGAGGACCGTCTGAAGGACGCGATGCGTGAAGTCGTCGACCGCGTCGATCCGG
>JAYUCN010000858.1:0-3150 GCA_043740335.1 Planctomycetota bacterium | reverse complement strand
TCGCCCGACCACAACGAAGTCGAACCTGAGTCCTGGCCCGTGCTCAGCGTGAGGCGATGGCGACCGCCACCGTCGGCGAGCATCTCCGTCCCGGGCCCGGTCCAGATCGCACGCGATCGGGGCCCGAGCGACGCCGGGAACGTCGTCGCCGCCAGTTCAAAGGCGAGGCCAACGGGAAGCTCGATACCGGCTGGCAACACGAGTGGAAGGCGTCGCCGCTCCGCCATGGTCACGTCGACTGCCGCCCCTGGCCGCTCGACCAGTGCCGTCATGTAGCGCTCGTGCGTCACGACGAAGCGCTCCTTGCCGTCGGCCAACACCAGGACCTCGGTGTCGGTCGACATGCCGAACGTGCCCGACATCCCGCGGCCGTTCGCGTCCAGGTGTCGGATGTTGGCACCGCGGATGCCAACGCCGTTCGCGGTGCGAACGCGCAGCTTCACGACCCGCAGCCCGACGGACCAGTCGATGTCGCGCAGCCTCGGGTCCGCGCATGGTTCGCCCGCGCGCACCTCGACGCCATCGATGCGCAGCTGCTCCTTGCCGCCGACCAGGACCCGCACGTCGTAGCGGCCGGCATGGATGCGCTCGAAGTGACGGCTGCCCGTGGCGTCGTCGGTGCGAACAGATCGAAGGCAGTCGTTGCCGGCGCGCCACAACTGCGCGTACAGCGAACGCGGCGGCACGCTGCGGAACTCGAGGTGAAGGCTCGCGGCCCTGCTCACCACGATCGCCTGCTCGGTACCGCCGACCACCGCACGAAACCCCGGTTCGCACAGCCAATCGCCGCCGGCGATCTCGAGGGGGAACGGCTCCCTCGACGGTCCCAGTTCACGGCAGCGGAAGCGTCCTGCCGCGTCGGTGGTGACGCGGTGCAGGGCCGCCCGACCGAGCAGGCCTTTCGGCATGCCGGCGTCGAGTCGATCGCCGATCGTCTCCATCCAGGTCATGGGCATCACGACCGTGACACGCGGCACCGGCGCGCCGGTCGGATCGACGATGCGGCCCACGAACACCACCGGTTCTTCCTCCAGGCGCACGTCGCCGAGAGCGATCGGCCCCGCCGCACCCGCGGGCAGTTCTCGGACCGCAGCACCGCCGTAGACCGTGTCGGCCCCGTCCTCGCCGCCACGCCGCACGCAGTGCACGCGACACGCCTTGCCCGCTACCTGCGGCGGCACCGCGATCTGCAGCGTGCCATCGGCATCGGGCATCACTGCCTGTGTCGCGACGACGTGTTCCAGCACGAAGAGCGCGGCGATCGCCTGCGTTCCCACCGGCCGGCCGGCAGGATCCAGCAGACGCAACCGCACGATCGGTGACGCCGCCTGCGTGCGCACGCCGAAGACGACGAGTTCTCCCTCTCGCGTCGGGCCTTCCTGTGCGTGCACGACCTCGCCGGCGATGCCCTTCGCCCGGATGCGCGCCGTGAGTCTCTGGCCGAGCGCGACGAAGTCGAACCGCGCCTCGTCGTCGGTCTGTCGCTGCGGCCGGTGCGCGTTCAGGCGCCGCCACTCCTCGCCATTCCGGCGCGGATCCTCGCCGGCACGATCCAGCTCCACGGACTCGAGACCACCACGCGGCTGCTCGGCTTCGTCGTAGAGGCGCACGATCACCTTGCCGGTGGGCGGCAGCGTCAGGATCGTGGCACTTGCGTCCTTGGCCGCCGCGTCGAGCGGTGTGCGCACGGGCTCGCCGCCGACGGGCGTCGCTTGCGCGAACATGCGACCGCCTCGATGCGAGAGCTGGCGCACCATGACACCCGGCAAACGAAGGTGGACCTCGCCGCGCTCGTCGGTCGCATGGCGGAACATCGACTCGAATCGGTCGCGACCACGCTCGCCGTAAGCGCCGACCTCGACCGGCATGCCGAGCACCGGGCGGCCCGCCGCCGACTGGGCGCGCACGACGAACGCTTCGACGCGCAGCACGCGCGCCACCATCTGCTTGTCTGCGGCAGCGCCCGCAGACTGGTCCGGGCCCGACAAGCCGAAGCCCTCGGCCGTCACGGCGTACGCGAACGTCATCGACTCGCCGGCCGGTACTATCACCGTGCCATCGGCGCCCGCCACGTAGTGCTCGCTGCACCAGAGTGCCGGCGCCAACATGTGCCGCTCGAGGTCCGCACCTTCCCGCACGATCCGCGGCGTCACCGCCGCCGACTTCTTGACGTCGATGACGAACACATGGGCGCCCGGCACGGGCTCGTCCGTGGTGTCGTCGACGACCTTCACGGTGACCCCGCTCGCCGGTGACGTGCGCAACGGCAGCGCGAACAGCGCGGCGCGCAGGTCCGCGGGCACCGCCAGTGGTGCGGCGGGCAGCGCAACCGGTTGCTGGCAGATGGCAGTGGTGAGCCACATCGGCACGCAGCTCCAGGTCGCGAGGGTTCGCAAGATCGTGGGCTGGAGCGCGCGGAGTTCGTGGCCAGGCCAGTGCATGCACGAACCGTACGCGCCGGCTTAGCCTCACGCATATGGCGGCCCACGATTCCTCCAGCCTTCCCTCACCTGCCATCGCCCGCTGGGCTGGCGTCGTGCCGACCGGAGGAACGGTGCTCGACCTCGCCGCCGGCTGCGGTCGACACACGCGGTTCTTCTTGCTGCGAGGCCACCCGGTCATCGCCGTCGACCGCGACGTTGCGGCGCTGCGCGTGATCGCCGATCCGCGCCTCGAAGTGATCGAGGCCGACCTCGAAGGCGCACCGTGGCCGTTCGGTGGGCGCACGTTCGCGGGCGTCGTCGTCAGCAACTATCTGTGGCGGCCCCTGGTGCCCCTGATCGTCGCCAGCGTCGCCCCCGGCGGTGCGCTGCTCTACGAGACATTCGCGGTCGGCAACGAACGCTTCGGGCGGCCGACGAACCCCGACTTCCTGCTGCGGCCTGGAGAACTGCTCGAAGCGGTGCGCGGTCACCTCGAAGTGCGTGAGTACTCGCACGGCGAAGAAGGGGCACCGCCGACGGCAGTGCGTCAGCGGATGTGCGCCGTGCGGCGCTCTACTGCACCTGCACCGTGACGCCGTTCGACCAGGACATGCCGCCCGGCACCGGTTCGAGGCAGACATGCTGCAGGTTGAGCACGGCACCGCTCGCGCCGGACGGAACGACGAAGCCGAACTGCAACTGCGCCGGTGCTGACGCACCCGTCAAG
>JAYUCN010000857.1:0-7644 GCA_043740335.1 Planctomycetota bacterium | reverse complement strand
CGACATGCGCATGCCTGGCATGGATGGCATCGAGTTCCTGAGCCGCGTCAGAGAAAAAACCCCGGACACGGTGCGTGTCATGCTGACCGGCAACTCGGACCAGGAGACCGCGATGCGCGCCGTGAATGAGGGCTGCATCTTCCGGTTCGTCACCAAGCCTTGCCCACCGGCAACCCTGGTGGCAACGCTGGAAGCCGCACTGCGTCAGCACCAGCTCGTGACCGCGGAACGGCTGCTGCTCGAGAACACCCTCGGCGGCTGCATCCGGGTCCTGACCGAGATCATGTCGCTGACCGACGGCCGTCAGTTCGCGCGGGCCACCGCCCTGCAGGAACTCACGCGCCGTGTCAGCAAGGCGCTCGGCATGGAGAACACCTGGGAGATCGAGGCCGCGGCGATGCTTCTGCAGATCGGCACCGTCGCGATCCCGCCGGTGGTCATGGTCCGGGCCCGGGACGGCAAGACGCAGACGGGCGCCGAGAAGGACATGCTGGCGCGCATTCCCGACACCGGCCACGACCTGCTGCGCCACGTCCCCCGCCTCGAGGGTGTCGCCACCATCGTCAAGTACCAGCAGAAGAACTTCGACGGCAGCGGCTACCCGGCCGATGCCGTCAAGGGGACGGAGATCCCGCCGGGGGCACGCCTGCTGCGGATCCTCAGCGACGTCGTCACCCGCCAACTTGACGGCGCGACCGCCGCACAGTTCGTGACCGAGCTGCGCAAGCGACCAGGTGTCTACGACGAGCCGATGCTCGACCGTGTCGTCGAGATCCTCCAGGCGAAGGACACGGCCCGTTCCAGCAATGACGAGATCGAGAAACTGTCGCTGCGGCAGCTCCAGGTGGGCCACGTACTCGCCGCCAACGTGGTGACCACGGAGCACACGGTCCTGGTCGTACCAGGCACGAGAATCACCTACGTGCTGCGTGAGCGCCTGCTGAACTTCGCCAACACCGTCGGGGTGCGCGAGCCCATTCTCGTGAATGCCGCCGCGGCTCCTGCAGCGACGACGGGACGCTGAGTCGTGCCCCGCGCGAACCGCCCCCCGTCGGCAGCCGGATCCCCGCGACTCCTGGCCATCGGCTTGCCACTCTGGCTCACCGCGGTGCTCGTGCCCGCAGTGCAACTGTGGCGCTACAAGAGTCTCCCGGGGGCCCAAGCCGATGCGCCGCTGCGGTGGCCGGCTGCGAGCCGCATCGAACGCGATCCCACGCGCACGACCATCCTGCTCTTCGCCCACCCGATGTGCCCATGCACGGCGGCCAGCCTGAGCGAACTTGGCCGTCTGGCAGCCGACTCCGAGCGAGTTCTGGCCTGCGTGCTGTTCGACGTCCCCAGCGACGCCGACGACTCGTGGTGCCACAGTGCCAACTGGGCCAGGGCGGCAGCGATTCCCGGCGTGAGAGTTCGGCAAGACTGCGACGGCGCCGAAGCGACCCGCTTCGCCGCACTCACTTCGGGCCAGGTAGTCGCCTACGCACCCGATGGCACGCTCCTGTTCAGCGGCGGCCTCACGACCGCGCGCGGACACGCCGGCCCTAGTCCATTCACGGCGGGGCTGACCAATGCACTCACAGACCAGGGCGGCGCAGCCGTGTCTGCACCGGTTTTCGGGTGTCCTCTTCGAGAGCCGAGGTAATCCCATGCAAACGACCACCGCCCTCCAACCACCAAGGCCCGCACGGCAGCTCTCACCACGAGCCGACCTGCTGTTCGCCGAGGAGTTGAACCTCTTGCATCGCCGTTGCGACAGAGTCTTCCTCTGGCTCATGCTGGCGCAATGGTTGTTGGCAATCGGCCTCGCCTGCTGGCTCTCGCCGCATACCTGGGAGGGCCACTCGTCGTCGATCCACGTGCATGTGTGGATGGCGCTGCTCCTGGGTGCTGTGCTGAACCTGCCGGTGTTCTTCCTGACGGTGCGTCACCCGGGTTCGCGCTTGACCCGGCACGTCGTCGCCATAGCACAGATGATGTGGTCGGCCTTGCTGGTCCACCTGACCGGTGGCCGCATCGAGACCCACTTTCACGTGTTCGGATCCCTGGCGTTCCTCGCCTTCTACCGGGACTGGAAGGTCATCGGCACCGCAACCCTGGCGGTCTGCGCGGAGCACCTGGTTCGGGGCGCCATGTGGCCCGAAGACATCTACGGCATCGCCAATCCCGAATGGTGGCGTTTCCTGGAACACGCCTGGTGGGTCGTGTTCGAGGACACCGTGCTGGTGATGGGAATCGCCCAGGGCTTGCGCGTGCTGCGCACAGTGTCGGAGCGGCAGGAGTCGCTGGAGGCCTTGCATGCATCGGTCGAGGAACGGGTCATCGAACGCACCATGGAACTGGACATGAGCCGCGCGCAGTTCCGGTCCCTGGTGGAGAGCGTGCACGCGGTACCGTGGGAGATGGAGGTCGACAAGTTTGCCATGACCTACGTCGGGCCGCAGGGCGCCTCGCTGCTCAACGTCAAGGTCGAGGACTGGCGCACGCCCGGGTTCTGGCAGGCCCGGGTCCACGAGTCGGACCTGGCCAGGGTCTGCAGCAGCTACCAGGGCTGCGCCGCAGAATCCGCCCACGGCGACATCGAGTTCCGCCTCCGCCGCGACGACGGAGCATGGGTGTGGGTGCGCAGCATCTTCAGTCGGGCCCTGGATCGCGTGCTGCCGACCTTGCGCGGACTGCTGCTCGACATCACGGAGCGGCGACGTCTCGAGAGCGAACTGGGCCAGGCGCAGAAGCTCGAGTCCGTGGGACGACTGGCATCAGGCGTTGCGCACGAGATCAACACGCCGACACAGTTCATCGGCGACAACATCCGGTTCCTGCGCGATGCGTTCACGGATCTCGACAAGCTCATCGCGGCGACGAAGGCGATCGCCGCCTCGGTCGACACCGAGGCTCGCGACGCAGCGGTGAAGAGTCTCGGCGACTTGCATGCGGGTGTGGACTTCGAGTTCCTGCGCACGGAGTGCCCGGCGGCGATCGCGCAGTCCCTCGACGGCGTCGATCGTGTGGCGAAGATCGTCTACGCGATGAAGGACTTCGCCCACGCCGACCAGACCGACAAGGCCGTAGTCGACATCAACCGCGTCATCCGCGGCGCCGTCACCGTGTGCCGCAACGAGTGGAAGTACGTTGCCGATGTCGAGGAGCAACTCGACACATCCTCACCCACCGTCCTGGGGTTCGCCGGCGACCTCGGCCAGGTGATCATCAACCTCGTGGTCAACGCCGCGCATGCGATCGCCGAGCACGCCGGTGGCAACGGCAAGAACAAGATCTTCGTCCGTTCGCGCAGCAGCGGCGACACCATCGACATCGAGGTCGCCGACACGGGCGCAGGCATCCCGGAGGCGGTCAAGCCTCGCATCTTCGAGCAGTTCTTCACGACCAAGCCCGTGGGCAAAGGCACGGGACAGGGTCTGGCTCTCGTGCATCGCATCGTGACCCAGAAGCACGGCGGGCAAGTCACCTTCCAGAGCAAGGTCGGCGAAGGAACGACGTTCCACATCCGGCTGCCGCGAAACTGAGCGCGGCTACCGACTCGCCGCCGCCTGCACGCCGGCGACCAGCGCCCGCACCCCGACCCGCAGCGCCGCCTGGTAGTCGGGCCAGTAGCTCCCGCTGTGCAACACGGGCACCTCGTCCTTGGCCGTCATCGCCGCCAGGCGTTCGGGTGCCACGGTCCCAAGCCGGAACATGCACAGCGGGATCTGCTCCGCGAACAGCCGCCCGAAGTCCTCGGCCACCATCGCCGGCGCTACCTCGCGCACGTTGGCCTCGCCGAACGCACCGACGAGCCCGGCCCGCACGGTCGCCGTCAGCGCCGCGTCGTTGCGCAACGCCGGCGTGTGCTCACTGAACTCGACCTTCGGCGCCTTCGCGCCGAACGACAGTGCCACCGCCTTCGCCTTCCGTTCGATCGACGCCAGCATGCGCGCGCGCACCGCGTCCGTGTAGCTGCGCACCGTGATCTGCAGCTCGCACGCATCCGGCACGATGTTGTGCTTGTTGCCGCCGTGGATCGCGCCCACCGTGATCACGCACGCCTCGAGCGGGTCGATCTCGCGCGACACGATCGTCTGCAGATCGAGCACGAGCTGGCAGGCCTGCACGATCGGATCGATGGTCAGGTGCGGCGACGCGCCGTGCCCACCCTTGCCGAAGATGGTGATGTCGCAGCTGTCGACGTTCGCCATCGAAGCCCCACTGCGCAGCCCCACCACACCGACGGGCAGATCGTGCGCCGAGTGCAACGCCAGCGCCCACGACGGTCGCGGGAAGCGCGTGAGCAGCCCGTCCGCCAACATCGCCTTCATGCCGCCCGCGCGTTCTTCCGCCGGTTGGCACTGGAACACGAGCGTGCCGTGGAACGCATCCGGATGCCGGGCGAACCAGCCGGCGGCACCGATGAGGCAGGTCATGTGCAGGTCGTGCCCGCACGCGTGCATGACGCCGATCGCGCGCCCGTCGGCACTCTCCGCGCGCACCTTCGACGCGTACGGCAGCCCCGTCTCTTCGGCGACCGGCAACGCATCCATGTCGGCGCGCACGAGCCCGACCGGTCCTTCGCCGCGCCGCAGCAGGGCGACGACACCCGTGCCACCGACGCCCTCCGTGACCTCGAGCCCGAGTGCCTTCAGTTCCTGGCTCAACCGCGCGGCCGTCGCGTTCTCGTGGAACGACAGCTCCGGGTTGCCATGCAGGTGGCGGTAGAGCGCTTCGAGATCGGGCGCTTGCTGTTCGAGCCACGTCTGGAGCGGATCCTGAGCCTGGAGAACGAGGGGAACGAGCAACGCGGCGAGCATTCGCATGCCGGTAGTCTGCCCGCAGCAACGCTCGATCCCTAACGATGGTCCCCTTCCAGTCGACCTGCACGGTCCACCGCGCGTGACGCACACCAGTTCTTCGAAGTCACCTCCCAGAGTATGGTGTCGACCGCCATGGATCTTCGCGACCACGAGCCATGAAGATCAAACGACTCCTGGAGTGAACATGGCGAGACAGCATCATCGCTGCGCGTTGTGCGTCAAGAACCGCGGATACTCAGCGGCCCTTGAAGTTCGCAAGTTGTATCGAGTGGTTTCAGACCACCTCGCCGAGAAGCGCGGTCTCGTGCGTGTCGTCGATGAGTCCGGCGAGGACTACCTGTACCCCACTGCCTTTTTCCTCGCCATCGAACTCCCCCGGTCCGCAATCAGGCTGCTCTCGAAGAAGTCCGCCTGACACTGCGAGCCTGCGGACGCAGTCCAGGTGCTGATCTCCCAAGCAAGAGGCCCATCAGCGGTCGTAGCGGTCGTCTCCCCTCCTTGCCAGTACGACCCCGACGCCCCACACTGCCGGCATGCTGTTGTCGATCGCTGCCGACGAACGCGCCGCTCTGCACTTCGACGACCTCGCTTCGGCACTCGACGCCGGCCTGCCACTGCACGCGCTCGGCGCCGACGCCAAGGCTGGCGAACGCGTCGTGCACGACGCCCTCCAGAAGCGCGGCGTCAAGCTGTCGGCGACCGAAGATGCCGTCCTGCTCGCCGCCTGGCGCGCCGGCCGTGTCGGCATCGCGCTGCGCAGTCGCGGCGCCGAACGACGGCATCGCGCCGAGTTCGCGCGCACGATCTGGGCAGGCATCCGCTATCCGCTGCTCCTGTTCGCGCTGGTCCTGCTCGCCAGCTTCGCCACCGCGAGCATCGTCGGGCACTACTGGTTCGCGATCGCGGTGGTCGTCCTCTTCGTCACCCTCGCGGTCCTGCTCGTGCTCGCCCGCCGTGGCTTGCGAGCCGGCGACGACCGCTGGGCCCGCGTGCCGATCCTCGGTCGCATCGCCAACGATCTCGGCGAGCTGCCCTACCTCGAGACCTTGCACTCGCTCTACGCCGCGGGTGTGCCCCTCAATCAGGCCCATGCGGCAGCCGTAGCGGCCGTTCCCATGCAGAGCCTGCAGCGGCGCCTGCAGGTGGCCGACCGCATCCTGCAAGATGGCCGGTCGCTGACCGAAGCCTTGACGCAGGCGGTGGCGCTCAACAGCGAGACCCGCACGCTGATCGCCACGGGCGAACAGGCAGGGCAGCTCGAGGATGCGCTCCAGCGCGCGCTGAAACGGCGCCGCGAGGTCGCCGCCCGGGATGTCGCCACCACCTCGCGCCGGATCGGCACGGCCGCCTACGCCTTGGCGGTCATCTTCGTCATCGCCATCGTCGTGAGCTTCTATCGCACCCTCTACGGCAGCGTCGGGTGGCACCGATGACGCGAGCTGGCGAACAAGGCGCCGGAAACCCCCTTACGTCACACCCTGCCACCGTCTCCAAGAGGCCTGACATGGAACCGCGCGTGGGTGAACGACGACCGAGCCCGGTGACCGACAGCGAACGGCACTGGCTCACACTGTGCCAGGCCGGCGACACCAACGCGTTCCAGCCGCTGCTGCGCCCCTACCTCGCCGGCCTGCTGGCCCTGGCCCGCCGCCACTGCCGCGATCCGCATTGGGCCGAGGACCTCGTGCAGGAGACCCTGGTGCGCGCGTTCCGCGGCCTGCCCGGGTTCCGCGGCGACGCCGCGCTGCGCACCTGGCTGTTCCGCATCCTCGTGCGACTGGCCGCCGAACCATCGCGCTGGTGCCGCGGCGATGCCACCCAGCCGCTCGGCGAGCTCGACGTGCCCGACCACCTCGGCGCCCCCGCAGAACACGACGCGATGGCGCGCGAACTGCGTGATCGGCTCGACGAAGCGATGGAACGTCTGACCGCACGCCAGCGCACGGCCCTGCATCTGCGCGCGGTCGAAGGCATGGACTACGCGGCCATCGCCGCGGTGCTCGCGTGCAGTGCGGTCGCCGCGCGCATGCACGTGCTCGAGGCACGCCGCAAGGTCATGGCGCGGGTGAAGGAGCACCTCGACCCATGAGTCAAAGCGCCCCAGAGCCCGAGTGCAAAAAGGCCGACGCCGTGCTCGCGATGCACCTCGACGGCGATGTCGATGCGAGTGGCTTCGAGTTCGCATGCAGCGAGACGCTGAGTGCCCACCTGCGCGAGTGCCCGGTCTGCCAACGCCTGCTGCAGCGGGCGCGCCGGCTGGACGCCGTGCTGGCCGGAGACGCTGGTCGCACGCTGGCCGATCACGCGAGCGACGGTGGCTCGTCCCTGCACGCGGCGGCGCAGCGCTGGTTCGCCGCGGTTGCCGCGCAGTCCGTCGCGCAACAGTTCGTTGCGCAACAGTTCGTCCAGCAACAGTTCGTCCAGCAATCAGTGGCCGCCGCGGCACCGACGAACGCAGCCATCAGGGCAAGCCAACCAGAGCTGCGACGCGATGGCCCGGTAGCCCATGGGCCAATGGTGCACACCAGTCAGAACGCGGCGAGCCATGTGGCCGCCGCGTGCCTCCTCTTGGCGGCGACCATGGCGTTCCTCCTGTTGGGCCGTGGCACCGCCACCGACGCACCGCCGATCGAGTTGGCGACCACGCCAGCCGACGCGCAGCACGTTCCCGAGGCTGCTGTTCCGGAGGCGGCTGTTCCCGAGGTTGGGGCACCGACAACTCCCGCGCTGGCCACTGACCCGACCGCGATCTTCATCGCTGCCGACGCCGCCGAGCACCGGCGCCGCGATCGACGCGCGACGCCCGATCAGAACACCCAGCCGACGCTGTTCGAGTTGA
>JAYUCN010000856.1:0-7648 GCA_043740335.1 Planctomycetota bacterium | reverse complement strand
CCGGTGGTTCGTTGCCGAACAGCACCTTGACGAGGTCGTAGTTCACGCGCACGGGGCCCGTCGGTTTCTTGCTCGGCTCCGGCGTCTGGACGGTCGGGGCCGGCGTCCGCGGCGGTGCTGGTGTCGGTGTCTCGGCCGATGCTGGTGCGGTTGCTGGCGAAGCCTGGGCTGGTTTCGACGGCGGCGCTGACGGAGAATTGTTCGCGGGTGCTGCGGGAGTGCTGTCGCCGCCACAGGCCTGCAAGGACAGCAGCGCGAGCGCGCTGCACGGGAGGACGAGGCCGATCTTCATGGGAGGTTTGCAAGCGTAGGCCCAAGCGGGCCAGCCTGCACGCAGCGAGAACTCCGCGCACGGTCCGGGATTTCGTCTGGGCCATGCCGCGACCGCGGGTAGGAATGCCACGCGTGCGCCTCGTCCTTGCCAGCACGTCGCCGTATCGCCGCCAGCTCCTGGAACGGCTGCGCGTGCCGTTCACGTGCCAGGCGCCCGGCGTGAATGAGGCCGCGGTCAAACAATCGCTGCGCGTGCCGGGTGCCATCGTGCGCGAACTGGCGCGGCGCAAGGCGCTTGCCGTGGCGGCCCACCACCCCGATGCCATCGTGATCGGCAGCGACCAATGCGCGACGATCGACGGGATGATCCTCGACAAGCCAGGCTCGGCGCCGGCCGCGATCGCGCAGCTGCAACGGTTGCAAGGCCGCGAGCACGAACTGCTGACCGCCGTCGCCCTCGCTTGCCGCGGCGAGATCCATGAGTTCGTCGACACCACCCGGTTGACCATGCGCCCGGTGACGACGGCCGAGATCGAACGCTACATCGCCGCCGAGCAACCGTTCGACTGTGCGGGCAGCTACAAGATCGAAGGCCTCGGCATCGCGCTGTTCGAACGCATCGACGGCGACGACCAGACCGCGATCATGGGCCTGCCGCTGCTGCGCCTGTGCGCGGAGCTGCGGACGCTGGGGTTGCCACTGCCGTAGTGCACGCCAACACACGCGCATTGTCGAATCGGTGCCGCTGGCGACGAGCAACGCGCTGCGTTTCGTCGCTGGCCAATAGCGGCAGTCACCCAACACCGAACACGAACACGTCGAGCCAGGCCCACACGCGCGCCACCACTTCGCGCCCCTGGTTCTTCAGCATCGTCGCCATCGAGTACTCGGTTCCATACGGCGCCTCGACGCCGGACACGTCGAGGCCACAGTGTTGCGCAAGGAACACCGAGCGCGCCAGATGGAACGGGTTGGTGACGACGATCACGCTGCGCGCGCCGAACTCGCGGCCGCAGTGCTGCATCGTGTCGAGCGTGCGCAGACCGAGCGCGTCGTCCTGCATCGCGTCGTCGGGCACACCGTGCTCCAGCAGCCAACGGCGCATCGCCCCCACTTCGTCCATGTCGACGCCGCCGCTGCCGCGGCCGCTCAGCACGAGGCGCGCCGCCTTGCCGCGCCGGAACAGGTCCAGCGCAGCAGCGAGACGGTCGGCAAGCAACGGATAGGGCCGACCATCGGGGAAGATCCTGGCCCCCGGCACCACGATGCAGTCCGCACAAGGAACCGTGGCGGCGGTGAAGATGCGTTCACGCGCGCCTTGCACGACGTGTTCGTGCATTGCCGCCACCATGGCAGCGAGCGCGAGCGCGACGACGAGCAACCGACGTCGCCATCGCCAACGTGGTCTCGCGACGACTCGAGCCTGCGGTGCGACGTCGCGTGGCGATCTCATGGCCACCACACTACGCCGTCCGAGTTGCCGGTTCCCGCCGTGTCGTCACACAGATCCCACGCCGGGGTTGACCGCCGGACGCCGTTGGCGACAATCCTTGCCCCCATTCACGGCTGGAACATGTCGACGGCAGATGCCTGCGCGTGCACCCGTCGACTTCCGTCCGCCCCAGTTCCGCCGCCGCCGCCCTTCCTCATGGCCCAGAACATCCGCAACGTCGCCATCATCGCCCATGTCGACCATGGCAAGACCACGCTGGTCGACGGACTGCTGCGCCAGACCGGCACGTTCCGCGACAACCAGGCGGTCGGTGACTGCGTGATGGACAGCAACGAGCTCGAGAAGGAGCGCGGCATCACGATCCTCGCCAAGAACACGGTCGTCACCTACAAGGGCACGCGCATCAACATCGTCGACACGCCCGGCCACGCCGACTTCGGCGGTGAGGTCGAGCGCGTGCTGTCGATGGCCGACGGCGTGCTGCTGCTCGTCGACGCCGCCGAAGGGCCGATGCCGCAGACGCGCTTCGTGCTCCAGAAGGCGTTCTCGCACCACCTGAAGCCGATCGTCGTCGTCAACAAGATCGACAAGCTGGAAGCGCGGCCGCAGGAAGTCGTCAACGAGATCTTCGACCTCTTCATCGACCTCGACGCCGACGAAGTGGCCCTGGAGTTCCCCGTGTTCTACGGCTCGGGCCGTCAGGGCTGGATGTCGTCCGATCTCGCGGCCGCCCAGCAGGGCGGCGAAGGCAAGAACCTGCAGACGCTGTTCGACGCGATCCTCAGCTACATCCCGGCCCCGAAGGACGACCCCGCGGCGCCGCTGCAGTTCCGCGTCACGACGCTCGACTGGAGCGACTACGTCGGCCGCATCGCGATCGGCCGCGTGCACCGCGGCCGCATCAAGACGAACGAACGCGTCATGCACCTGTCGCGCAACGGCACGCAGAAGGAAGTCAACGTGCGCGGTGTCTACCGCTTCGTCGGCCTCTCGCGCGAGGAGACCAAGGAGATCGAGGCCGGCGACCTGTGCGGCATCTACGGCGTCGAGAACATCGAGATCGGCGACACGCTGGCGGCGCTCGAGCGGCCCGAGGCGATGCCCATCATCGCCATCGACGAACCGACCATGACGATCGTCATGCGCGTCAACGACTCGCCGTTCGCCGGCAGGGACGGCGGCAAATTCCTCACCTCGCGCCACCTGCGCGAGCGCCTCGAGAAGGAGCTGCGCGTCAACGTCGCACTGCGCGTCGAACCGGGTGATGCGGCGGACAATTTCAAGCTGTCGGGCCGCGGCGTCATGCACCTCGGCTTCCTGCTCGAGACGATGCGGCGCGAAGGCTACGAGTTCGCGGTCGCCAAGCCCCAGGTGCTGTTCAAGGACCTCGACGGCGAGAAGCAGGAACCCATCGAGTACCTGACCGTCGACGCGCCGGCCGAAGCGGTCGGCAAGGTCATCGAGATCCTCGGCACCAGGAAGGCCGAGCTGTTGAAGATGGACCGCAAGGGCTCGTTCACGCGCCTCGAGTTCACGGTGCCCGCGCGCGGCCTGATCGGCGTGCGCAGCCGCCTGCTCAACGCAACGCAGGGCCAGGCGACGATGCACCACGTGTTCCACGGCTACGGGGTGTACCGCGGCGCGATCGAGGAACGGACCGCCGGCGTGCTGGTGTCGATGGCGCAGGGCAACACCACGTTCTACGCGCTCGATGGACTGCGCGATCGCGGTGTGTTCTTCGTGCCCGAGGGCGCCGAGGTCTACGAGGGCATGGTCGTCGGCGAGAACTGCAAGGACAACGATCTCGTCGTCAACGTCGTGCGCGAGAAGAAGGCGACCAACGTGCGCAGTTCGACCAAGGAGACGTTCGTCAAGATGCCGCCGCCGCGCGTGTTCGGGGTCGAGGATGCGCTGGAGTACGTCGGCGAGGACGAGCTGGTCGAGATCACGGCGAAGACGGTGCGGCTGCGCAAGGCGTATCTGAAGGAGACGGATCGGAAGCGCAGCGAGCGGTTCCGGGAGACGGTGTAGGGGGCGAGGCGAGCCCGGAGGGGAATCCTGGCGCGGGCCGAAGGACCTGCTCCCGCGCAGCGCGGAGCGTCGTGCCTCACCGGCGCTCAGATCTCCAAGGCCACCGCCCGGGTCATGCCAGCGCGCCCGAACGACAACGGAGCGTCGTCGAACACGACCGACTGCACGTGAATGCGCGTGCCCTGCAGGCTGGGCACGTTGGGCACCGTCAGCGAGAGGGAGGCGAAGGTGTCGGGACCGGAAGCGAGGAACACACTCGCGTCGATGGTGATCGCGAGCGTGCAGCCTGCATCGCGCAGTTTCAATCCAAAGCCATGCCGAAGCCCCGCAAGCCGCCTGTTTCCTGGGTTTGCCGGCAGCAGTCATTTTATATCCGAGCCATCCCCGCATCGCGCATCACGATCCGCGCTCGGTCGATCCAGCACCGGCAAAGGCGGCAGCGCCGCCGATGCCTCCGGCATGCCATCTCCCCCAGTGGCCTGCCTGATGCAGATCAGACTGCCAGCAGCGAGATGCCTCCCTGCTTCCGGAACCGGCGATCGGCACCCGATGCAGCGTCACCGCGCGATTTCTGTCGGAATGTGCCCTCCCCATTCCACTGCTCTGCGAGGCAGTCATGGGCACACCGCACGACATCTGGTTCCACTTCACGCACCGGCACCCGCGTCACGCGGCGGCCTGGCTGCGGTCGTGTCTGCCGGCAGCCCTCGTTCTGGCCATCGACTGGTCCACGCTGCGCCTCTGCGCCGAGAAGGTGCACGGCCTCGCCCTTCGACTCGGCGTCACGGACCTCGTCTACGAAGTGCGCCTGCGCCTCACGAAGGCACGCATGTTCCTGGTCATCGAACACCGCAGCCACCAGGACCCCGGCCTGCACGACACGTTGGTGCGCTACAGCGTGCACCTCGCCCACGGTCCGCGACGCCGGCGTTCGTCGCCGCCGACACCGGTCATCGCCGTCGTGCTCTACCACGGCGCGGGTGCACTCGACCTGCGGCCGCAGCATCCGAAGAGGATCGCCAGACGTGACCCGGCGACGGCCAGACTGCTCGAGTCGCTGCAACCCCGACTCCAGTGCATCGGCGATGAACTCACCGCCCTCACCGAGGCCCAGATCCTCGCGCGCGACCTGACCCCGCTCGTCACGCTGAATCAACTGAGCCTGCGCTTCCTGCCGAAGGCGAATGCCGCCCAGACGCTCGCCGCCATCGACCGCTGGGGTCCGCTGCTGCGCGCTGTCGATGTCGACGACGGCCCGCCGATCGGCCGCGAAGCGATCGCGAAGTTCGCGTGGTATGTTTCGCACGTCACCAAGACCCCTGCCGAGGATCTCGACATGACCATCCAACGCCACCTGCCACGCACCAAGGGACTGCCCGGAAGCACCGCCGAGAAGCTGTATCGCGAGGGGTGCATCAAGATCCTGCTGCGCCAGCTGAACCGCCGTTTCGGCCCCCTGCCCGCCGACATCGAGCCTCGGCTGCTCGCCGCCACTCCGACCAAGCTCGATCGCTGGATCGACCGCGTCCTCGACGCCACGACACTCGACGCGGTGTTCGCCGTCGATTGACGGCCTCGCGACGCGACGTTCCGCGATGCCCTGGCGTCCGCGTCACCCAAGGTCTGCGAGCTTGGGACATCGAAGCAAGTGTTCGCTCCGCAATTCAGCGACACGGCGTCCTTCGCTTCAAAGCCTCCTCGGACACGGCGACGCCGTTGCGCTTCTGCGCCCGCTCCAACGTCCTTGCAGGGATTTGCCAGGGCGAGTCCGTCATGAGCGGTACGAGGAGTGACCCGCGGGATTGGCGTAGGAACGCACAGCGGACGACCTGGCTGCGAGGGTGGTCAACGACAGATCCCCTGACTACTCTCCCTGGCCCGGCCCGCCATGCCCGAGCCCAACGAACTCCAGACCGCCGCCCGCCGCCACACGCTGCGCGGCCTCGGCCAGCAGCTCGGTTACACCTTCAAGGATCTCGACCTGCTCGACCGCGCGCTCACGCACGCGTCGATGGGCAACGAGGGCAAGAAGAGCTACGAACGGCTCGAGTTCCTCGGCGACGCGTTCCTGAACTTCGCCGTCGCCGACGTGCTCTACCGCAGAGACACCGAAGTGGCCGAGGGCGAACTCACCGAGACGCGCGCGCGCATCGTCTGCAGGAAGCCCCTGGCCGACGCTGCGCGCCGCCTCGACCTGCGCACCCACCTGGTCTCGGGCAAGGGCCTGCGCGACAACGAGCGCGGCAGCGAACGCATTCTCGCCGACCTCGTCGAAGCCGTGCTCGGCGCGATCCTCATCGACGGCGGCGTCACATCGGCACGCGCGTTCGTGCGCCGCCACGTGCTGCCCAAGGACGACGCGGCGAGTGTGGCCCCCACAACCGAGAAGGACAGCAAGACGGCGTTGCTGCACTTCTGCCAGCACCACAAACTCGGACAGCCGCGCTACGAACTCGTCGAAACGGTCGGGCTGCAACACGAGCAAGAGTTCGTCGTGTGCGCGCGTCTGCTCGACGGTCGCCACGCCGAAGGCACGGCGCGCACGAAACGCGCGGCCGAGAAGATCGCGGCGGAACGGTTGCTGGCCAAGCTCCGGGTTCCCGACCAGACGGCCTGAGGCGGTCTCGACGCGACACCAACACGTCGTTGCATCGCGCGCGCGAACGTCCCACCATCCTGAGCCACACCAACGAACCAATGACAACCATTGCACTGCTCGGTACCGGCCTTCTCGGCGCTGGCATGGTCGAGAACCTGCTCCAGAAGGGCCATCACGTCCGCATCTGGAACCGTTCGCGCGACAAACTCGCACTGCTCGTGCAGAAGGGCGCTGTCGCTGCGGCCGATCCGGCCGACTGCGTGCGCACCGCGGCGCGCGTGCACCTCGTGCTCAGCGAGGACGCCGCCGTCGACGCCGTCATTGCGCAGCTGCGGCCGGGGCTCGCCAAGGACGTGCCCGTCATCGACCACAGCACGAACTCACCCGCCAGGGTGAAGACGCGCTTCACCACGCTGCGCGCGCAGGGCATCCGCTACGTGCCGGCGCCCGTCTTCATGTCGCCGCAGAACGCGCGCGAAGCAAGCGGCCTCATGCTGCTCGCGGGGCCAAAGGCCGATGCCGATGCGCTCCAGAGCGACCTCGCCACCATGACGGGCAAACTCTGGCACACCGGCGAACGCAGCGACCTCGCGGCCGTGTTCAAGCTCGCCGGCAACTCGCTCTTCTTCGCGCTCGCCGGCGCCATGAGCGACGTGCTCGCGATGGGCAAGGGCAGCGACGTGACGCCAGAGGTCATGCTGAGCCTGTTCGACGTGTTCAAGCCCGGCGGCGGCCTGCCGTTCCTCGGCCAACGTGTCGCGAAGGCGGGTCAGGGTCCGGCCAGTTTCGAACTCACGATGGCGCGCAAGGACGCGCGCCTCATGCAGGAAGCGGCCGGCAACGCACCACTGCTCGTGCTGCCCGCGGTCGCAGCGGCGATGGACCGCGCCATCGCGCGCGGCGACGGCAAGGGCGACTACGCCGTGTTCACGAAGGCGTGAGGACCAGGCACGGCGCCGCTACGATCCCGCCATGGACTGGCTCCTGCAACCCTGGCCGTGGTACGTCGCCGGGCCCGTGATCGGCCTCGTGGTGCCAGCACTGTTGCTCGCTGGCAACCGCTCCTTCGGTGTCTCCTCGAACCTGCGCCACCTGTGCGCAGCCTTGCTCCCTGCCAAGCCCGAGTTCCTGCGCCACGACTGGCGCGCGGTCGGTGGCTGGAACCTCGCGATGGCCGCGGGCATCGCGGCCGGCGGCGCGATCGCAACGTTCGTGCTCAGCAACGGCGAACCGCTGGCGCTCGCGGCGTCGACGAAGGCGGACCTGGCGACGCTCGGCATCGGCGCGCCCGG
>JAYUCN010000855.1:0-3155 GCA_043740335.1 Planctomycetota bacterium | reverse complement strand
ATCTGCACCCCCGGTCTGCACCGTCAGGTTGATCGGGCCACCATCCACCTCGCCCAGCGCCGCACCGTCCTTGTCCGGATCCGGCTTCACGCACTTGCTGTTCACGTAGAGATTGTCGATGGCGACCGTGCCGAGCGCGTTCTCGAAGAACGTCCAATCGAGCTTCTCGTCGTCGGGCTGCGGAATCAGCTGGGCGGAGACGGTGATGCGCTGCCAGCCGTTGCCGATCTGCTCGCTCTTCTCCGTGACGCTGGCGCGCCCGTACTTCGCGAGGTCCTGGGTGATCTGGCGAGCGATGCTGCCGCTGTTGCCTTCGAAGGCGTCGAACTGGAACCAGAACAGCTTGACCCAATTGAGGTGCGGGTCGTTGTCGACCTTCATGTTGAAGAAGCCAGCCTGCGGCACGCCGGTGCCGAGCAGGCCGACGCAGCCGGCGTGGCCGGCGAGGGCGGGAATGCCGACGACGTTGGGCGAGAACGTCGGGCCCGTGATGAGCGGGCTGTACCAGGTCGGCACCACCGCGATATTTGGTGGCGAGGCTGGACCGGCGTTGAAGTCCCAGAAGAGACTCACCGTCACGTCGTCAGGGACGCGCCACCACGGCGGCGGATCGACCGGAATCTGCGCCGCCGCGGCGCCACAGAGCAGGAAGCCGGCGAGCAACGCCGACAGCGGGAAGGGTGCGAAGTTCATGGTGGGCAGGTTCCAGGCGAAGGAAAGAGCGGGGGGCGGTGGTGCTACTTGGGTTCGGGTGCGCGCACGAGACCGTGGCGGGTTCGCTCCGCGTCGGTCAGTGAGCGAGGATGTAGACGTCGGGCGACGACGACGGGATCCGTGGGCCAGATGCAGGCCGTGCCGTCGCCCGAAGTCGTGACTGCCCAGGTGCCATCGCGGCTGAACGCGCCCCACTCGACGGTGCCGCGGTGGCCGTGGAAGCGCAGCAGCTCGGTGCCATCGGCGCGCCAGAGCTGCGCTTCGCCGTTTGCGGACGCACTGCTGGTGAGCACGGTGCCATCGCGCGAGAACGCCGCGTGCTGGAGGTTCTGGCCGGCGTCGAAGACGCGCACCTCGTTGCCGTCGAGCATCTGGATGCGCGCCTTGCCATCGCCACTCGCCGTCAGCAGCGAAGTGCCATCGAGGAAACGAACCCAGCGAACGCGTTGCCCGTGGCCACCGACCTCGCCACGCGGTTCTCCGGCGGGAACGGACCAGAGGCGCACGACTGCCTCGCTTTCCTCGACCGTCGCGATCAACTTGCCGTCCGGCGACAGGTCGGCAGCGACGAGTGAACGCGGTCGCTCCAGCACCTGCACCTGCGATTGATCGTTCGTGTTCCAGACGATGGCGCGTCCGGCCAGCGCGGCGTCGGTCTGCGTGCCCGCGGTCAGCAGGCGGGTGCCGCCGACTGTGAACCGTACCACGGGCACGTTGCCAGAATGACCAGTCAACCGGTAGAGCATCTCGCCGTCGCCGAGTCGGTGCACATGCACCACGCCATCGCGGACCGTGCTGCAGGCGATGCGCTCGCCGGCCTCGTCGACATCGAGCGTGCTGACAGGGTTGCCGAGCGGATTCGTGATCCAGTCGAGGCGTCCATCGTGCGCGTTCCAGCGCCGCAAGCGTTCGTCGTCGCCGGCGGTGACGATGTGATCGCCGGTGGCGTCGAAACAAGCGGCCGGTATGCGCCCCGGTTGGCGCAGTGTCACGACCCCGCGAGTGTCGCCGAAGTCCCAGATGACGACGCGGTTGCTGCCCGCGAGCGCCAGGACGCGGCGGCCCTCGGGATCGAAGGCGGCGGCTTCGACCTTGCCGACCTCGTAGCGCAGGATGTCCATGCCGTTGGCGACCCGGCCCTTGCCGACGTCGAAGACGTGCAAGACGCCGTTGCTGGCCGTGACTGCGAGTTCGTCGGTCCGATCGAAGCCGACATGTACGAGCGGGCCGCCGTGACCGACGAGCGTGCGCAGTTCGTGGGTCGTGAGGGTGCCGGTGGCCTCGTCGCGCTGGAGCTGCCAGAGCCGCGCCGTCTGGTCGTGCGAACCGGTCAGGAGACGTTCGCCGTTGCCGTCGAACGCCAGCGTGCTGACTTCGCGACTGTGATGGACCGTGCCGAGCAGCGCGCCGTCGGCTGTGCGGTAGAGACGCGCGCAGCCGTCGCTCGATGCCGTGGCCACCAGTGCACTGTCGGGCGAGAACGTGATCGCGCGCACGCTGCTCTCGGCCGGCTCCTTGAGCGAGGCGATCGGTTCGCCCGTCGCCGCGCGCCAGAGCAGCACCGCGCCGCCTTCGCCACTGCAGGTGGCCGCGTACTCGCCGCACGGGCTCAGGGCCAGGGCGACGACGACCTGGTTGTGCTTGACGGGCGGCGACACCGCGGTGCCGGTGGTGGAGTTCCAGACCTGGGCCAGGAAGGGACCCGTTCGCGACCCGTAGGTCGCCACGAGCACACGATCTCCCAGCCGGTCGGCGCGCATCGCCTTTGCCGCGCCCGGCAACGCCACGGTGTGTTGGAGGCTGCCGTCGCTGGTCCGCCAGATGCGCAGCGTGCGGTCGGTGCTCGCGGTGACGATCCGATCGCCATCGGCCGCGAACGCGGCGTCCTCGATCCAGACGTTCGCTTCGTGACCGAGCAGGGCTTGGGCGATGGTTCCTGTCGCTCTGTCCCAGAGGAACGCCTTGCCGTCGGCGCCGGTGGTCACGATGTGTTTGCCATCCGGCGACCAGTGCGCGCTGACGACGTGGCCAAGGTGACCGTCGTCGGCCCGCAACGTTGTCACGCGATAGCCGCCACCGAGCGCGTCGAGCACGGCGGAACGGGTCGCTGACGAGGATCGCAGCGTGTCGGCTGCGAGCGCCAGCAACACGGCGAGCTCGCGATTGACTTCGATCTGCCGGTTGCTCACGAGGCTGATGCGCGCGGCTTCGGCGATGTCGGCCTTCTCCTGGATCGCCGCCGTGGTGCTCATCGCGTGGTAGCGCTTGAGGCGCTCGCGCGTGGTCTCGTCGCTGCGCAGATCGAGTGCCTTGTTGACGCTCGCGATGGCGTCGTCGAGTTGGCCGGCCTCGGCATGCTGCTCCGCGGTGACCAGATACTGGTCGGCCTGCCGGGCACGCTCCGCTTCGTTGTACCAACCGATGGTGAGCACCGCGGCGGC
>JAYUCN010000854.1:0-7659 GCA_043740335.1 Planctomycetota bacterium | reverse complement strand
CGCATCGGCACGTGCGCGGAACCGTTCCTCCCGTACGACCCGGATCCCAAGCGCGCGGGGCCCGGCGTGCCCGAGGACTTGAAGCGCTACCTCGAGCTCGCGCACGTGCCGCCCGCCGAGATCGAGCGCATCCGCGACGAGTACGGCAAGTGGGGCTTCGACGGCAAGGACTGCACCGTGCTCGACACCGCCGCCGTGCGCGACGTCGCCAGGCTGAAGGCCCTGCTCGACGCCGGCGTCGTCGCGATCCCGGTCGGCTACCGCGTGCACGGGCCGAACTGGTCGAACCTCAAGGCGACCGGCAACGCGGGCACCGACGGCCGCCGGCTGTTCGTGCATCCCGGCATGATGGATCGCTTCCGTCGCGAAGGTGCCGAGTGGATGACCTACCTCGAAGCGAAGCTCCTATGCATGAAGGGCGGCGAGGATTTGATCGCCGGCCTCGCGAAGGGGACGTGGACGCGTGAGGCCGTCGGCAAGGAAGAAGAGTTCGGCGGGCACGCCGTGCTGCTCGTCGGCTACGCGGACCGCGGCTTCATCGCCAAGAACTCGTGGGGCACGGACTGGGGCGACAAGGGCTACTTCCGCATCACGTGGGACTACCACGCCCTCTACTCCGTGCAGGGACTGCTCATCAAGAAGGTGCGCATCCGCAATCCGGCGCTGAGTCCCTTCGAGACCAGCAATCGCATCCGCAACGGACGCTTCCGCGTCAAGGTGCAGCCGCGCGGCAACGGCGACACTGCGCAGTGGCTCGTGTCGACCTGGATGCTGGAGCCGCGCGACGCTGCGTTCGAACGCGTCGAGTACACGATCGCCGGGAGCGATGGCGACCAGCAGTGGAAGGTCTTGCTCACGCGGGTGGCCGATGCCGGCGGCACCGAAGGGCGCACGGGTGCGCCGCTCGTGGTCGACGACGCCGAGTTCGCCGCTGTACGCTCGAGCCGTTCGATCCGCATCACGGCGCGCATAGGCGTGCGCGCGTCCACCGATGCGAAGGACCTGACCGCGTCGCAGTGGTTGCGCGCGCTCGAGTTCCCGCCGTTCGACTCCGCTCTCACGGGCGCCGTCGACCTCGAGCCCAAGTGAACCGTCATCCGTCAGGAGAACCATGAACAACCCGTGCTGCAAGCTGCAACAGATCCTCTACCTCGTGTTCCTCCTGACCGGCGGCACCGCCACTCTGCTGGGTCTTCTGCTCATCTGGGGGCTCACACCGAACGGCCCCGATCCGTGGTTGGCCCGAGTGCTCGGCACCTGCATCGTGCTCGCGGTCGCGTCGGCATTGACGATGAGTGCGACGCGCCTCGTGACCGGGCGACCGCCGGAGGATGACCGAGCGTCGCACCTGTAGGCAAGAATAGAGACGCCCGGCCAGATCCTGATCTGCGTGATGAGTACGACTTCTCGCGGGGTGAACGCGGCAAGTACGCCAAGCGATTCGCGGACTCGGCGGCCGTCAACGAAGCGTTGCGTTCCCTCGGCGATCCCGGGCGCACGAAGCATTCAGGTGCATGAGGGCTCCCCCGACAGAGTGCGTGGCAACAGGGGCACCCCGGAAGCAGGTGGAGGAGGCCATCGGGCGCGGCTCCGGATTGCTCGATCGCCGCGTAAGGGCTGAGGGTTCGGCGGCTCATTGGTGCACTGGCGACGACGCTCTGCGTCGTTTCGCCCCTGCGCCCTCTACCGGAGACCCTCGTGAACCTGCCGATCCTCATGCTCTCTTCGCTTGCCGCCCTGGGACTGCTGTCCCTCGGGGGTTCTGGCCCGTCGACCATCCCACCGCCTGCGACCGCACTGGCTGCCGTTCAGAATCAGAATCCGCCACAGGGGGGCGGGCCGAACTACACGCTGCAGTCGCTGAAGGGCCACCACGGCTTCACCTACAGTGGTTCCTTGCTGAGCACCGGCCCGGTCGCGAGCAGCGGGCCCATCCACTTCGATGGCAATGGCAACCTCGCCGCCAACTACACCACGAGCATCAACGGCACCACGTTCACGGGTTCCTTCACCGGCACCTACACCGTCAACCCCGACGGCACGGGCGCCGTGGTGCTGACCCTCGCACTCCTGGGCTTGCAGGCGCACGGCAACTTCGTGCTCGTCGACCACGGCGATGGCACCTTCTTCACGAGCACCGACGCGGGCTTCTCGGTTACCGGCAGCACTCGGAAGATGTAACTCGCCAACCACGCGGGCGGCTGGTCACGCCAGCGTGCGCTCGACGACCTCGCGCGCATTCTTCGACAGGCCCGCGGACGCGGCCAACGCCCCGAGCACGCGCCGGCTGTGTGCTTGTCGCCCCGCATCGAAGCGCCGCCAGCTCTCGAACGGCAACAGCAGCTTCGCCGCGAGCGCCGGATTCTGCGCATCGACGGCCGCTGCCACCTCCGCGAGGAACGCGTAGCCGCTGCCGTCGGCAGCGTGGAACGCGCGCGGGTTGCGTTGCGCGAACACCGAGACCAGTGCCCGCACGCGGTTGGGATTGCGCAACTCGAAGTCCGCATGCGCGCGCAGACGCGTCACACGGCTCAGCGCGTCCGGTCGCGGTGCCGCCGCCTGTGCGGCGAACCACTTGTCGAGGACCAACGGACGCGCGCGCCAGCGTGCGTAGAAGGCCGCGAGCGCCACGTCGAACCGATCGCCACCGCAGGCGCCGAGCGCTTCGAGTGCAGCGATCGACTCCGTCATGGTGCTGGCCTCGGCGAAGGCCTGCGCCAGCCTTGGCTCCATCACGGGCCCGAGCGCCGCCAGCAGATCGAGCGCCACGGCTCGCAGCGCGCGCTTGCCGGCCGCACGCGCCGACAGCGAGTGCCCCGCCTCGCGCGGCGCCTCGACGAGAGCGACGAGTCGTTCGCGCAGCGCTCTGGCGATCGCAGTCCGCAAGTCCTCGCGCGCGGCGAACAGACGGTCCGGATCAGGCGACTCGGCACTCTGCAACAACTCCGGCAGCTCGGGCAACCGCAGCGTCATCGCCGCGAACGCCGGGTCCGCGTCGGCGCGGTCGAGTTCGCGCGCGAGTGCTTGCACCAGTCCCGCCGCCGCCAACGCACCACCGTTCGCTGCAGCCAGCATCGCTGCCACAGCCAACGTCTGCCCCGCGTCCCAGCGCGTGAACGGATCGGGGTCGTGCGCCATCTGCACGAGGCGCTGCTCGTTCGTGAGCCCGTCGTCGAGTCGCACGGGCGCGCAGAACCCGCGCAGCACGGTCGGTATCGGCGACTTGCTCACGCCCGTGAAGTGGAACGTCCGCTCCGTGGCATCGAGCACGAGCGCGTGCTCTTCGCGCCGAGCCCCGCCATCGAGCGACGCGGCGATGGCGGAGCCGTCCATCGCCAGCAACCCGACGCGCAGCGGGATCACCAGTGGCCACTTCTCCGATTGCCCCGGCGTGCTCGCCGTCGTCTGCCGCACCGTGAGTGCGTAGATCTGCGTCGTCGCATCGTGCGCGCCACGCACCTGCACGACCGGCGTGCCCGCCTGTTCGTACCAGCGCAGGAACGGCCCGAGGTCCATGCCCGCCGCTTCCGCGAAGCAGCCGACGAAGTCCTCGACCGTCGACGCCGTGCCATCGCGCCGCGCAAAGTAGAGCTGCATGCCGCGCGCGAACGCGTCGCTGCCGACGATCTGCTTCAGCATGCGGATGACTTCGCAGCCCTTCTCGTAGATCGTCGCCGTGTAGAAGTTGTCGATCTTCTGGTAGCTCGCGGGCCGCACCGCGTGTGCGAGCGGACCGCCGTCCTCGGGGAACTGCCGCAGACGCAGCCGGCGCACGTCCTTGATGCGCTGTACAGGGCGCGAGCGCTGGTCGGCCGCGAACTCCTGCTCGCGGAACACGGTCAACCCTTCCTTGAGCGACAACTGGAACCAGTCCCTGCACGTGATGCGGTTGCCGGTCCAGTTGTGGAAGTACTCGTGCCCGACGACGGCCTCGATGCCTTCGTAGTCGCCGTCGGTCGCGCTCTCGGGGTCGGCGAGGATGTAGGCCGAGTTGAAGATGTTGAGCCCCTTGTTCTCCATCGCGCCGAAGTTGAAGTCGCGCACGGCGACGATGTTGAAGCGGTCGAGGTCGTATTCGCGTTGCCACGTCTGCTCGTCCCAGCGCATGGCCCGCTTCAAACTTTCCATCGCGTAGGCCGCGCGCGACGCTTCGCCGGGGTCGACGTGGATGCCCAGCGTGACGTGGCGCCCGGACTTCGTGACGAAGGCGTCCACGACCGAGTCGTAGCTGCCGGCCGCGAGCGCGAACAAGTAGGTGGGCTTGGGATGCGGGTCGTGCCACTCGGCGAAGTGGCGCCCGTCCGGCAGTTCGCCCTGCGCGACGAGGTTGCCGTTCGACAGCAGCGTCGGGCAGGTGGCGCGGTCGGCTTCGATGCGCACGCGGTAGCGCGTCATCACGTCGGGGCGATCGAGACTGTAGGTGATCGTGCGGAAGCCCTCGGCTTCGCACTGCGTGCAGTAGCGCCCGCCCGACATGTAGAGCCCTTCGAGCGCCGTGTTGTTGGCGGGATCGAGCAGCGTCGTGACTTCGAGCGTGAACGCCGCGGGCGGCGCATGCACGACGAGTCCACTGGGGACGAGCGCATGGGCGTCGTCGCCGAGGTCGCGGCCGTCGAGGCGCAGATCGAGCAGCTTCAGGCCTTCGCCAAAGAGGCGCAGTGGCACCACCTGCTGGCCGACACGGCGGAAGCGGGTGCGGGCGACGACGCGCGTTCGGTTCGGCTGCAGGTCGAACGTGAGTTCGAGGCCGAGCACGGCGTAGTCCGGCGGGCGGTAGTCGGCGAGGCGAACGGGCGGCGTCTTGCTGTCGTCGTTCATGCGGGGTCTGGCACAGCGACCATACTCAGGCGATGCGCTGTCGCCCAGGGAGGATCACGGCCGCGGCGGCAGCACGGCAAGCGCGATGCCGCCGAGCACGAGCATGCCCGCCAGCAGCAGACGCGGCGACAGGTTCTCGTCGAGCAGCAGCACGCCGCCGAGGCCGGCGAGCACCGGCACCGTCAACTGCGCCATCGCGGCGCGGGTCGCCGTGAGCTGCCGTACCGCGGCATACCAGACGACGTAGCCAAGGCCCGAACTGATGGCGCCGGACGCACACGCGAGCAGCACGCCATCGGACTGCAAGTGCGGTGTGCCGACCAGCAACGCCACGGCGCTCGCAGCAAGGCACAGCGGCACCGCGCGCAGGAAGTTGGCCGCAGTCGCGCCGACAGGATCGGCGATGCCGCGCCCGCGCAGCGAATACACGCCCCAGCTGATGCCGGCGATGGCCATGAGCGCGATGCCGTTCGTCGCGGGCGCCCTCACGCCGGGCAGCAGCAGGACCAGCAGACCTGCCGTCGCCAGCAGCAAGCCGAGCCATACGCGGGCCGGTGGCCGTTCGCCATGCGCGAGCCCCCAGCCGATCATCGTCACCTGCACCGAGGCGAACAGCACGAGCGTGCCGGTCGACGCGTCGAGTGCGACATAGGCGAGCGCGAACGCAATCGCATAGATCGCCAACGCCACCGCCGATCGCCATGAACCCGCCTGCAACGTGGCACGGCCGCGGATACAAAATGACTGCAGCCGTCCAAGCCAGGATCCATGGGGCTTCCAGGGTTTCGACATGGCTTTGGATTGCCTGCCGCCCGGGGTGCCTGGTCGCGTCGCCACAGCACCGCGGCGAAACCACGTGAGCATGCCCAGCAGCGCCGCCCCGGACGCGACGCGCAGCAGCGTGAAGCTCAACGCATCGATCGCGTGTGGTCGCAGCGCCAGCCGGCACAGCAGCGAGTTGCCGGCGAACGCGAGCATCGCCAGCGCGGTCAGCAGGAATACGTGCAACCCCGCAGGTCGTTCGTGGGGCACGGCCACTTCAGAGCGGCGCGCGTTGCCGCTGGAGCGCGCCGTCGGGTCCCGCCACGAGCCGCACGAGGTGGCCGCCGCGGCACAACGGTGAACGCTTCAGCAGCGGTTGCAGCACGCGCAACAGCAGGTCGATGTCCGGCCCGCAGAAGAACAGCACGCACTCGCCGCCGCCGACCTCGTCGCCGTCGTACTCGCCGACTTCCGCCGCGGTGACCGCCGCTTCGAGCTCGTCGGTGAAGGCCTCGATCGCCGCCCGTTCCGGCGCGGTCCCCAGCTGCCGGTTGCTGAGCCGCAGCACGACGAGCAGGTCCTGCTCCGCGGCGCCCTCACCCTCGTCCTCGTCGTCGGCACCCTGCGCGTCCGGCTGCATGGCTGCACCGTAGACACGGCTTGACCCCCCTGCACGCAGAACCTGCTGCGGCCGCCCGAGGGGAGGCTGGCCAAGCGGCCCACACCTGCTATGCTGCGGGGTTCGTCGCTTGGCCACCAACTCCAAGAAGCCTGCAGCCAGGACCTCGGTTCCGGTTGCAACCGATGGGCCCACCACGGCATACGTGGTGGTCAAAGGGGCTCGTGAGCACAACCTGAAGGGCATCGACCTCACCTTCCCGCGCGACAGTCTGACCACCTTTACGGGCGTCTCGGGTTCCGGCAAGTCGAGCCTCGCCTACCACACGATCTACCAGGAAGGGCAGCGGCGCTTCCTCGAGAGCCTCAGCTCCTACGCGCGCCAGTTCCTCGGCCGCATGGAGAAGCCCAAGGTCGACCTCGTCGAGGGCCTGTCGCCGACGGTGTCGATCGACCAGAAGTCGGGCAGCTATTCGGTCCGGTCGACGGTCGGCACGCTGACCGAGGTCATGGACTTCCTGCGCCTCTTGTGGTCGCGCCTCGGCGAGCCGAGCTGTCCCGAGTGCGGGGCAGCGATCGAAGCGTGGTCGCCCGACCGCGTCACCGACGCGATCGTCGAGGGTCACCGGGGTCAGCAGGCGATGTTGCTCGCACCGGTCGTGCGCGAACGCAAGGGCGAGTACCGCAAGGAACTGGCCGAGTGGGCGCAGAAGGGTTTCGTGCGCGCGCGCATCGACGGCGTCGTGCGGCGCCTCGACGAGGACATCGAGCTCGCGCGCTACGCCTACCACTCGATCGAACTCGTCGTCGATCGCCTTACCATCGAACCGGAAGTGCGCTCGCGCCTTGCCGAAGCGGTCGAGCAGGCCGTGCAGCTCGGTGGGGGACTCTGTGCGCTGACCTGGGGTGACAGCGGCTACCGCCTGTTCTCGACGCAGCGCGCCTGCCCGAACGGTCACGGGGCGCTGCCTGAGCTGGAACCGCGCCTGTTCTCGTTCAACAGCCCGAGCGGCGCCTGTGCTTCCTGCGATGGCCTCGGCGAGACCTTCGGCTTCGCGCCGGAGCTGCTCGTCGCCGACAGTACCAAGACGCTGCGCGAAGGGGCGCTCCATGCGTTCACGGACGAGGGCAAGCTCGTCTACGGCAAGCTCACGCTCGATCACCTCGCCGAGGTCGGGCGCGCGTTCGGCTTCGACCTCGACACGCCGTGGGCGAAGCTGTCGAGCAAGGCGAAGAGGGTCGTGCTGCACGGCTCGGGCAACCAGAAGTTCGAGTTCAAGTGGAAGCGCCAGAGTGCGATGTTCACGAGCTCGGGCAGCGACCGCATCGCGTTCCCGGGCATTCTCGGCCACCTCGCGCACGTCTACCGGCCGTCGCGCGCGCGCCACCTCGACCGCTTCCGCGCCGCGGTGCCGTGCAGCGAGTGTGGTGGGGCCCGGCTGTCGGCGGCGGCGCGGGCCG
>JAYUCN010000853.1:0-3161 GCA_043740335.1 Planctomycetota bacterium | reverse complement strand
GTGAGCGGGATCAGTGAACGTCGACCAGGCACAACTGCAGCAGGGCTTCGAGCAGTTCACCCTGGTGGCGCGCGAGCTCGAGCGCAGCTACGCCGAGCTCAAGGCGCGCACCGAGGCCGTCGACCTCGAACTGCAGGCGACCAATCGCGCGCTGCAGCGATCCTTGCAGGAACGCGAAGCGATCTTCGCCGCCCTGCCGGTCGGTCTCGTGGCGGTGCGCAGCGACGGCGTGGTGTCCTGCTGCAATCGTGAGGGCGAACGACTGTGCGAGCAGGCGCGCGCGGCCGGGGTCGAACTTGCGAGGCATCTGCCGGGTGAGGTCACGCTCGGCAGCTTGCACGTGCGCATCCGCCGGGTCGGTCTGCCCGACGGCGAGCTGGTGATGCTCGAAGATCGTTCGCGCGTGCAGGAACTCGAGCGCGAAGTGCATCGGCTCGACCGTCTCGCGGGTCTCTCGGAGCTGGCGCTCGGCATCGCCCACGAGATCAAGAACCCACTCAACGGCGTCATGGGTTTTGCAGCGCTGCTGGAACGCTGTGAGGATCGCGACTCGGCGCGGCGCTTCGCCGGCAAGGTCGTGCAAGGCGTGCGCCAGGTCGACGAGATCGTGAAGGCCCTGCTCGGCTTCGCGCGGCCTGAATCGTCGCGCGGTCGCACGGCGACCGTCGCCGAGATCGTGGCCGATGCCGCGCACGGCGTCGCACTGCCCGCGTCGAGACTGCGGCTCACCGGGCAGCGACAGCTGCGTGCCGATGCCGACGCCCTGGTCCGCGTGCTCGGCAACCTGTTCCGCAACTCGCTGGAGGCATCGCCCGAAGTCAACGTCCGCGTCGAAGCTGCGGCGCGCAATGGCCGGCTCGAGCTGCTCGTGCGCGACGACGGTCCCGGTGTACCTGCCAGCGTCGGCACGCGCGCACTCGAACCGTTCGTGTCGACGAAGGAACGCGGCACCGGACTCGGGCTGCCTCTGTCCGTGCGCGTGCTGTCCTATCTCGGCGGCGATCTCGAACTTCAGAATCCCGGCGAGCCCGGTGCCTGCTTCCGCATCCGCCTGCCGCTCGTCGAAGCCGAGCCAGTACCGGCGGAGGTGGTGGCGTGAGCACGCGCGAGGTGGTGCTGCTCGCGGACGACGAGCCGTTGTCGCGCGAGTTCCTCCAGGAGGCGATGCAGTCCTTCGGCTACGAAGTGCACGCCGTCCACCACGGCCGCGCTGCGATCGAGGCGCTCGAACTGCGGGCCTGGGACCTTGTCGTCACGGATCTCAAGATGCCTCACGCCGACGGCATGCAGGTGCTCGCCAGAAGCAAGCTGATCGATCCCGATCGGCCCGTGGTGCTCGTCACCGCGCACGGCACGATGCACACCGCTGTCGCGGCGATGCGCCAGGGCGCGGACGACATCCTCGAGAAACCCGTGGTGCTCGACGAGCTGGAGGTGCTGCTCACGCGCGTCCGCGATCGGCGACGACTGCTGCGCGAGAACACCTTCCTGCGCGCCGAGACCGTCGGCGGCGAGCTCATCGTGGCGTCGCGCGCGATGCAGGCCGTCGTCGATCTCGTCGAGCGGGTCGCCAGGAGCCGCGCCTCGGTGCTCGTGCGCGGCGAGAGTGGCACCGGCAAGGAACGCGTCGCCGCGATGGTCCATCGCTGCAGCGATCGCGCGCAGCGACCGTTCGTGAAGTTGAACTGCGCGGCCATTCCGGAAGCCTTGCTCGAGAGCGAGCTGTTCGGCCACGAAGCGGGCTCCTTCACGGGGGCCGGCAAGCGGCGCGAAGGGCGCTTCGAGCTGGCCGACTCGGGGACTTTGTTCCTCGACGAGGTCGGCGAGATGTCGCCCGCCAACCAGAGCAAGCTGCTGCGCGTGCTGCAGGAGGGCGAGTTCGAGCGCGTCGGCGGCAATCGCACCATGCGCGTCGACGTGCGCATCGTTGCGGCCACCAACCGGGACCTGCAAGCCGACGTCAGTGCGGGGCGGTTCCGCGGCGACCTGCTCTACCGCCTCGACGTCGTGCCGATCGTGCTGCCGCCCTTGCGCGAACGGCCCGAGGAGATCGTGCCGCTGGCGCGGCACTTCCTGCGCCAGGGTGCGGTGTTCGACGCGAGTGCCGAGGCGGCGCTCCAGGCATGGTCGTGGCCCGGTAACGTGCGCGAACTGCAGAACGTGGTGCAGCGCGTGGGGCTCCTGTGCGATGACGGCGTCGTCACGGGCGAGCTCGTGCGCCATTGGATCCACCCTGACGTCGAAGCTGCACCGCCGGCCAATTGCGCCGTGCTGCAGCCTGCCGATCCGTTCGGAGCACTCGTGGGTCGGCCGTTGGCCGAAGTCGAACGGGAACTCCTGCGACGGACGCTGCAACACTGCGCCGGCAACCGCACGCGCACCGCGGAGATGCTGGGCATCGGCGTGCGCACGCTGTTCAACAAGCTGCAGGAAGCGCCGCCCGCTACCGTGCCCTGCAGCTGAGACCATGAGTTCGACCACGCGAAGCGAACGGCGGGCGCCGATGCCGAAGGGCCCGTTGTCGGGCCGGCGCACGCCGCTGCGAAGGTGGTTCGCCAAAGCCATCGCGTGCGTCAACCGCGGCCTCGACCTGTTGCCGGTCGGGCGCTGGCTGCATCGGCGCATTCGGCGTCACCTCGCCATGCCGGAGCTCGTGCTGCCGCTGCGGCCCGGGGTGGCCGGGCTCGACGGTTTGCGCCTCGCGTTCGTGTCGGACGTGCATGCCGGCAGTTTCCTCGACGAGTCCGACCTCTGCCGCATCTTCGAGGGCATCCAGGCGGCGGAGCCTGACCTCGTGCTGTTCGGCGGCGACCTCATCAACACGCGCGAGCGTGAGCTGCTGTTGTTCAAGTGTCCGCTCCAGCTCCTGCGTCCGCGCCTCGGCATGTTCGCGGTGCCCGGCAATCACGACCACTTCTGGGGGCAGGACATCGGACTCTGGACAGCGTTCCTCGAGGACTGCGGAGTACGCGTGCTCATGAACCGCGGTTGCCGCATCGAACATGGTGGCGGTTCGATGTGGCTCTGCGGCGTCGACGACCTCACGGAGGGTTCGCCCGACCTCGAGCGGGCGCTGCAGGGACGGCGCGCGCGCGAGACGACGATCCTGCTCAGTCATCACCCCGACTTCTTCTTCGAAGCGGCGGCGGTCGACGTCGACC
>JAYUCN010000852.1:0-7673 GCA_043740335.1 Planctomycetota bacterium | reverse complement strand
GAACCGTTCGTTCGAGGGCTACTTCGGGCTGACCCACGATGGCCAGGGCGGCATTCCGTTGGCGCAATGGTTCGATGCCACGATCGACCTGCTCGGCGCGCAGGCGGGACCACTGCTCGTCACCATCGAAGCCCGCCGTTGGTTCGAAGCATCGCCCAACGACGCCGTGCGGATGCTGTGGCGAAACCATGTGCTGCCATGCTACGAGTTCGAACCGTTGCAGCGGCCCGGGCTCGAAGGCGCGTTCCTTCGCCGTCGCTGACGACGAAAGATGTCGCGTTCTGCCAGGGAACGCGCCGCCGCCAGCACCGGTGGCTCTGCCGGGAGCCCCATCCGCTATGCTGCGCACCATGATCCGCACCGCGTCCGTCGTGCTGTTGTGCCTGGCATCGTACCTGCCCTCCCAGGAGACACTCGCCCAGGTGCAGCGTCGGTTCACCGAGGAGGCGCGCAAGCTCGACGCCAGCTCGCCCACCGAAGAGCAGCGCGCGCAGCTGCTCAGCCGCCACGTCGAGAACCTGGAGCAGTTCCTCGCCAAGGCGGCGAAGGACGACGACCGCTGGAACGGTCGCCTCATGCTGGCCGACCTGCAGCTCGCGCGCAGCGATCGCACGGCCGCGGCCGCAACCCTGCGCACGATCGAGGCCAAGGCGGCACCAGCCATGGTGCTGATCACGGCCGCCGCGATGGCCCAGCACCTGAACCTGCGCGAGCTGCGCGATGCCTGGATCCCGGCGGCGATCGCCAAGCAAGCACCGCTCGCGGACCGGCTCGCCATGGCCCGCATGCTCATGACCGTGCTGCACGACGTCGAACGCGGCGAGGCGATGTTCCAAGCGACCCTGGCCGCCGCCACCGACGACGAGCAGAAGGCGTTCGTGCGTTGGCACCGCGCCGATGCGCTGCGCGACCGCGAGGACCTGCCCGACAACGCCGGCTTCGAGGAACTCGAAAGGCTCGCCAACGAACTGCCGAAGACCTACTGGGGCGAGGTGGCCAGGGACCGTCTCCGCGCCACCCGCCTGCAGCCCGGTGACGACGCCATCGCCTTCCGTGGCAAGACCCGCGCCGGTGCCGAGTTCGCCCTGGCCGACGCCGTCGGCAAGACGGTCGTGCTCGCGTTCTGGTCGCTCGACGATCGCGACACCAGAACGCTCATCGCCACCTTGGCACAGCTGCAGCGACGCCTGGGCGACAAGCTCGCCGTGGTCTCGGTCTGCCTCGACCGCGAGGACGCGGCGATCGGTCAGGCAGTGCGGGACCTCGGCATCGACTTTCCCGTGATCGGCAACGGCAAGGGCATCGAGACCGACGTCGCGCTGCGCTGGTTCGTCGAAGGGCCCGCCGTGCACGTCATCGACCCGAAGGGCAAGGTCGCCGGCCTCGGCCTGCACGTCGGCACCGCCGATGCGCGCGCCGAACTGACCGAACTGGTCGAGCGCGTCGGCAAGTCGTAGCCAAGGTGCTCGCCGCTCCATGCCCATCGACCTCGACACCACTCTGGCCCAGGTGCGTGCCGCTCGCGACGGCGACCGCGCAGCGATGGAAACGCTGCTCACGCGCTACCAGACATGGGTGTTCGACACCGTCGCACTGCGGCTCGGCCGCCGCCGGCAGGATTGCGGCGCGATCGAGGACCTCGTGCAGGAATCGCTGCTCGATGCGTTCCGCTCGATCGACCAGTTCCAGGAACGCTCGGAGAGTTCGTTCCGGCACTGGCTGGCGCGCATCGTCGAGAACAACGTGCGCGACCAGGAGCGCCGCCGGCAGGCGCAGAAGCGCGGCAGCGGCAAGGTAGCTGTGTTCCGCGATCTGTACGAGTCGACCATCGACGGTCCGGAGCTGCGGGGACGCGATGCGACGCCGAGCCAGGTGGCGGGGTCACGCGAGGACGCGACGCTGGTCGAGATGGCGCTGCTCCGGCTCGCCGACAAGCCGCGCGAGATCCTGATCCTGCGCGACCGCTGCGGCATGTCGTTCGAACAGGTGGCGGCGGCGGTCGGGCTCAAGAACGCCGAGTCCGCGCGCACCACCTACCGCCGCGCCTTGCAGGCGTTCGCGGCTGTGCTCAAGGCCGGCAGCGACGCCCCATGACTGCCGACGACGACCCAGGCGCGGGACTGACGCGGGCGGCGCGCGCGTTCGCAGAGCGCTGTGCGCAGTCGGAGCCCGAGCCAGTGGAGGCGTTCCTGCGTTGCCACGAGGAACTGCGCGAATGGCTCGAGCCGATGCTGACCGAGCGGCCGCTGGAGGACCATGGGGAAGCGGCACCCACCACCGGCGGCACGCGCCTCGGCCCCTTCTGGCTGCTGCGCGAACTCGGCCGCGGCGGCATGGGGGTCGTGCACGAGGCGCGGCGGGGCGACGAACCGACGCCCATGGCGCTCAAGCTGTTGCCGGACTTCCTGGCCCTGCGCGACGGCCGCGTCGAACGCTTCCAGCGCGAAGCCGACATGGCGCGGCGGCTCGATCATCCTGGCATCGTGCGGGTGCTGGATGCCGGCAGCGTCGGCGGCACGCAGTACCTGGCGATGGCATTCGTGGTCGGCGCACCGCTCGACCAGGTGCTGCAAGCACTGCGCGGGCGGCAACCGCAGGATCTCACCGGGCCGGATCTGGCCACCGCCGTGAGCGGCGCCCTCCATGTGCCGACGGGCGAACCAGCGCCGACCCCGACCAGCGACGCGTTCGCCGGCAGCTACGTCGCGTGCGTCGTGCGGCTCGCGATCCAGCTCGCCGAAGCGCTCGCCCATGCCCACGGCGCTGGCGTGATCCACCGCGACGTCAAGCCGAGCAACCTACTGGTGCGCGCCGATGGCAGCGTGGTGCTCACCGACCTGGGGCTGGCGCGCGAAACCGCCGGCTCGACGCTGACCGTGACCGGCGACTTCGCCGGCACGGCGCACTACGTGTCACCCGAACAAGCGATGGCCAAGCGCGTGGCCGTCGACCACCGCACCGACCTGTTCTCGCTGGGCAGCACGCTCTACGAACTGCTGACCCTGCGCCGCGCCTTCGACGGCGAGACGACGCAGGAAGTGCTCGGCCGCATCCTGACCAAGGAACCGCCGTCACCGACGCGATGCCACCCGGGCCTGCCCGAGGATCTCGTCACCGTACTCGGCAAGCTGCTGGAGAAGGACCCGGACCGGCGCTACCGCGATGCCGGCGAGCTGGCGACCGATCTGCGCGCCTTCCTCGAGTATCGCCCCGTGGCCGCACGGCGCCCTTCGACGCTGACGCGCGCGCTGCGGTGGACGCGCCGGGAACCGCTGCGCGCGACGCTCGTCCTGGTGCTCGCCGTGGCGATCCCGGCCCTCACCGGCGGTGCCGGGTACCTGTGGGCGCGGCGCGACGAGATCCGCGCCGGTCGCGATCAGCTGCGTGTGCAGAGCGTCGCCGCCCACGTCGATCAGGGGTTCCTCGACTTCATCCTGGAGGACCCGTCGGCTGGCATCCGCCACTTCGAAGCCGCCTTGGCACTCGATGCGAGCTGCACCGAGGCGCAGGTCGGGCTCGTGCAGGCGCTGCTCAATCGCGACGGCCCCGAGCCCGCGCTGCTGCGGCTCGAACGCGACCTGCTGCCGCACCTGCCGGCCGGCCTCGGCGATCTGCTGCGCTTTCCCCTGCTGCATCGCCTGCAGCGCCCGGAGGCACAGGTCGTACTGGCGCGGGTACCCGCACCGCGCACCGAGTCGGAGTTGTTCCTGCAGGCATTGATCAACCGCGACCGTGGCGAGCACACCGGCTCGGACGTGCTCGAGTACATCGAGCGCGCCGTGCTCGCGGGCGAACGCCCGAGACTCTGGATCCACCTGCACTGGGCGGTGTTCGCAGACGCCGCCAACGACGCCGGCTCCTGCCGCCGCTGTGCTGCCAACCTGCAGCTCAACTGGCCGGACTCGCCCATCGCGACGTACTTCACCTGCGTCGCCCTGCGCCAGGTCGAGCCCGCCCGCGCCATGCAGCTCGTGCAGGCGGCCCTCGCGGCCCACCCGGATGCCGGCGTGCTGCACTGTGCGCACGGCATGGTGCTCTGCGCTGGTGGTGACCAGGCCGCGGCGATCGGTGCATTCGAACGCGCCATCGCGCTCATGCCGCTCGTGCCGAGGTTCCACTATGCGCTCGGCAAGGCGCGCTTCGACCGCGGCGACCACGCGGG
The DNA here is from genome assembly GCA_043740335.1 of Planctomycetota bacterium. Classification (GTDB taxonomy): domain Bacteria; phylum Planctomycetota; class UBA1135; order UBA1135; family UBA2386; genus DASVAL01. Next base: position 3,511 of record JAYUCN010000852.1, on the reverse strand, counting down.
CGCGATCGCGGCCATGCAGGCGGCCAGGGATCTCTCGCCTCGATTGGTCGAAGCATGGATCGGGCTCGGCATGGCTCTGCGTCGGGCGGGTCAGGGGGACGAAGCACTCGCGGCACTGCAGCACGCGGCAACACTGCATCCGAGCAATGCCGATGCGCGGTTCCAGTACGGCCAGGTGCTCGTGCAGTCGGGGCAGCTCCAGGAGGGCCTCGTCGAGCTGCGCGCTGCTGCGAGTCTCAATGCCGGCGACCCCAACAAGTGGCATCACGTGGCTTCGGCCCTGTTCGCGACCGGCGACGAGTCGGGTGGACTGGCGACCTTGCGCCAGGCCGTCGCGGCGAGGCCCGACTACGAACGCGCCCATGCCATGCTCGTCATGTATCTGGGCGAGCGTGGCACCCCGGCCGATGCCCGGGCCGCGATGCTGGCGTGGGTCGAGGCTCTGCCGCAGTCGCTAGAAGCATGGCTCCAACTGGGTCGCCACTGCGTCGATCGCGAGCTGCCGACCGACCAGCGCGACGTCACCACCGGCATGTGGGCCGCGCGGCGGGCGCTGGCGATCAGCGCGGAGCAAAGCGCCCTCGCCTTCTTCGTGCTGGGCGAAGCGCATGCGCTGCTGGGGCAAGCCGACGCCGCCGCGGTCGCCATGCAGCGCAGCCTCGACGCCGAGGACATGCCCTTGCGGCCTTTTGACCGCGAACTGTGCGAGCAGAGGTTGCGCGAGGTTCGCGCCACCGAGGCAGCGGCAACGCGCACCGACCAGAAGAAGTGACCCCGGATCTGGCGCCGCCGCGTCTGCCCCGGCAGGGCGCCGCCGCCGATCAGTCCGCCTTCGCGACCGCTTCGACGACCAGCGTTCGGTTCTGACGCGCCACGCCGCTCAACACGTAGAGCTGGTCGGGAACGCCGCGCGGGCTCATGCGCGCGGTGCGCATCGCGCGATCCGCCGGCCCGCCGCGCTTGACGTAGCAGTTCATCGGCAGGCCGCCGTCGGAGCCCTCGGGGCTGCAGATGGAGTAGCAGTCGTACTCCTCCTTCTTGATGTCGTCGAGCTGGTAGTTGTTGTTGGTGCTCTGGATGCCGACCTTGATCGACACGCGCTTGCCGTCGAGTGCGCCCCACGAGTCGCCGCGCTTGGCGGTCTCCCACGGCGTCGCTGCGTACTCGTGCGTCACTTCCTCGCGCACGATGCCCGTGAACTTCGCCGGCTCGGTGAACGGCCGGGCCCCGGCCTTGCACTCCGGGTTCTTCGGCACCATCGCCAGCGTCTTCTGCCAGTCGTAGGCCGGAGAACGGCACGAACCCGCCGAGCCACCGGTCGCCAGCATCGGCTCGCCGAGGACCTCTCGGAGCTTGTTCCAGTCGTCCATCTGCACCTTGCCGGGCACGTAGGCGGTGCGACTGCAGTAGAGATCGAACCACTTGGTGTCGAGCGGGATGCCCGGCACCAACAGGCGATTGCCGGTGCTCGCTGCGAAGCCGAAGTCGCCGAGCATGCCGAACGTCGCATCGTCGACGATGCTCTCGGTGCGGTAGATGATCGCCCAGAGGTTGTGCGCGAACACGTTGTTGGTGATGCGCACGTCCTTCGGGTCGGCGTTGAAGCGGATCGCGTTGTTGTCGCTGAACTGGATGATGTTGCCGTCGATCGTGGCGCGCACTTGCGACTCGACCGTGATGCCCTCGCCGCCGTAGCCCCTGCCGGCGCCGAAGCGGCCGGCGCGCTCCCAGTGGAACAGGATCGTGTTGTTGCGCACGGTGATCGGGGCTTGGGTGTGGCCGCCGCGGATCCAGATCGCGCGGCCGACGTTGTTCATGAACAGGTTGTTCTCGACCAGCTGGCCGTTGGCGACGATGATCCCGTCCTCGGCGCCGTTCACGAAGATGCAGTTGCGCACCACGCACTCCGGCCGGCTCAGCGTCAGGTGCTGGCTGTGGTCGGTGGACTGGTCGATCAGGTTGAGGTCCGGGCCGTAGTTGTTGTTCAGGCGCTTGTCGAACAAGAAGCCGTCGATGATCGTGCCGGTGTGGTCGCCGTCGCCTTCGATGGCGTAGCCGCCGCGGGTGCCCTTGAAGTCCGCCGGGCACAACAGCCGCGTCGGGTGTGCCCACGGCGCGCGCTCGGTGAAGTTGCTGTCGTAGCCGCCGAGCAGCGCGATGTACGGCAGTTCGATCTTCCAGCGGCCAATCTTCAACTTCCCGTGGTACTCACCCTCGGCGACGTGGATCGTGTCGCCCGATTGGGCCTTCTCCAGCGCCTGGAACGGGTCGCGGAACGGTTTGTCCTTGCTGCCGTCGCCGCCCATGTTGCCAGCCTTGATGAACCAGTCGCGGCCCTTTGGACGGGCCTTGTCGGCGGCCCCGGCGACCGCGGTCGGCTCGTAGCGCTCGAGGCTCTCGATGAAGAACCCCGCCTTGGGGTAGTTGTTGATCGAGTAGGCGATGCCGCGCACCAGGTGCAGACGGGTCGGCTTGCCGCTACCGGTGTACCAGCCGCTGTCCTGGTCGACGACGCGTTCGGCGCTGGTGCCCTTCCTGAAGAAGCCGATGACAAACGCGCCCTTGCCCTCGATGTCGTACAGTTTGGCACTGCCGTGTTCGTCCGGCTTGTAGTTGGCCGGAATGCCACTGATGTTGGTACCGCCGCTGAGCGCGACGATCATCTCGAGGTCCTTGCCGTTGACCGAGTCGGGGTCGCGGTGCCAGGCCTGCACATCGCTCTTCGTGTAGGTCTTGCTGGCGACCGGCCCGGCCGCGGTCTTGAAGCTCACCGGCATGGCCACGACGCGCGCGCCCGCTGCCGGCGTCTGCTTGCGGCCGAGCACGCACTGCAGCGCCTTGTCGAGTGGATAGGGCGGAGCGACGCCGGTGGCGACCTGGTAGCCGGTGCCCATCAGCGGCAGGCCGGCGAGCTGGCGGAACTTGTTCCAGTCGTCCATGACAACCTTGCCTTGTTGGCTCGCGGTGCGCTTGCTGTACAGGTCGAGCCACGCGGCATCGATCGGCAGTTCGTGTGCTGTCACCTGGTTGCCGTCGATCGCCTTGAGGCCGACCTCTTCGAGCAGCTCCATCGTCGAGTCGTCGACCACCGCCTTGACGCCGTCGGCGCCGGTCAGCAGGTTGGCGAACAGGTTCATCGCGAAGACGTTCTTCGTGATCGAGGTGCGGTCGAGCGCGCCGTTGGTGTAGACCGCCGCGTTGTCGTTGTGGGCCAGGATGTTGCCGCTGATGTCGGCGTTGGCCTGCTGACCGAGGTGGATCGCGCTGCCGCGGTACGCACCCTTGCCCGGCGACTTGTTGTCCCAGGTGAACAGGATCGTGTTGTTCTTGATGCCGGTGATCGCCTTCGGGTCACCGGAGTTCACCTTCACCGCAAAGATCATCGCGTTGAGGAACAGGTTGTTCTCGATCGTCGACCCGGGCGGCGTCACCACGCACTCCTGGCCGGGGTTGACGACGATGCAGTTGCGCACCGTGCCCGCGTGGTTGAGGGTGATCGCGGCTTCCTCCA
>JAYUCN010000851.1:0-3164 GCA_043740335.1 Planctomycetota bacterium | reverse complement strand
TCCCGTCGTCGGTGGCGCCCGCGTGGTAGCAGGTGACGATGTGCGGGTGGGTGAGCCCCGCCAGCGTGCGCGCTTCGCGGCGGAAGCGGGCCGCGAACTGCGGGTCGACGGTCGATGGCGTCAGCACCTTCACGGCGACGACGCGATCGATGTAGGTCTGTCGACCGCGGTAGACGATGCCCTGCCCGCCGCGACCGATCTGGTGCTCGAGCAAGACCTGCGGGATGGTCGGCACCACTTCGGCGATGGGGCCATCGTCGAAGGCGGCGAACTCGATGGCGATGCGGTCCCGGTGCTGCGGGAACTGCGCCTGGTACTCCGTCAGTGTGCGCACACGCCCCGCCGCGCGGTCGCTCAGGTACGCGGCGAAGAAGTTGTTGACCGCACCTTCCTCGTCGCTCGAGGGATCGGACGGGGGCTTCAGCTCTGGCTCGCCCATGGGTGCACCAAGGAAACCAGGAAGGGAGGTCACCCGGAAGCAGTTGCTGGCGGATCTCGGTGTTCAGGAACCGCAGCGTTGGATGCCGACGACCGTCGCCAGACCGTCGCCTTGGACACGGACCTGCGCGAGCGCTATCCAGTTGCTGCGTGACTACCACGTTCGTGCCCGCGACCGCCAAGGCCCGCCTCCTCCAGCTCGTTCGCGAACGCGCCTACAAGGACGGCATTGACATCGTGCTCGCGTCCGGCAAACGCTCGACGTTCTACATCAACGGCAAGAAGGTGTCGCTGCATCCCGAAGGCCTCTGGCTCATCGCCAGGCTGCTGCTCGATCGCTTGAAGAAGTACCCCGAGATCACCGCCGTCGGCGGCCTCACGCTCGGCGCTGATCCACTCGCGAGCGCGGTCGCCGCGCTGTCGTTCGAGACGGGTCAGAACCTCAAGGCGTTCCTCGTGCGCAAGGAAGCGAAGGGCCACGGCACCGGCTCGCGCATCGAGGGCGATCTGGAAAAGGGTGAGAAGGTTGCCATCCTCGAAGACACCGTCACGACGGGCGGTTCGGCGAGGAAAGCCATCGAAGCGGTCGTCGAAGTAGGCGCCGTTCCCGTCGTCGTCATGGCGATCGCCGACCGCGAAGACCCCGACGCGGATGCGTTCCGCAGGGAGTTCCGCGTCGAGTGCCTGTTGACCCTGAGCGAGATCCGCAAGGGCTGACGCATGCGCAGCGTCGCGATCGTGCCGGCGGCGGGACGCGGGGAACGCATGGGTGCCGACAAGGCGCTGCTTGACCTCGCCGGCACGACTGCGATCGAACGCGTGGTTGCTACGTGCTGTGCTTCGGGCGTCGACGAAGTGCTCGTGGTGCGGCGCGAGGGCGCGGATGCGTTGCCGGTCGGACTCGCAGCGCGCATCGTCGTGGTGCCGCCAGGTGGCGAGATGGCCGACAGCCTGCGCGCGGCACGTGATGCACTGCCCGCGGGCACCGAAGCCGTCGTCGTGTTCCCCGTCGATCACGCGCTCGTCGAAGCCGAGACCGTGCTCGCTGTGCTCGCCCTGTTGCAGCACACCAGCTGCGGTGTCGCGTTGCCGCTGTTCCGCGAACGGCCCGGTCATCCCGTTGCCATGACGCGCGCCGTGTTCGACGAGATCGCGCAGGGCAACGCCACGCTGCGCGACCTCGTGCGCGCCGACCGTTCGCGCGTGCAAGTCGTGGCGTCCGCCAATTCATGGGTGCTCGCCGACCTCGATCGCCCCGAGGATCTGCGCGCCGCTGTCTGCGCGCTGCATGGCGAACCGTGGAGCACGGTCGCGCAGATGTTCCGCCACCGCAGCCGCCGTTCGTACCGGCCCGATCCGGTGCCCGCAGCTCAGATCGAACGGCTCGTCGACGCGGCGCGCCACGCGTCGACCTCGAGCTTCCTCCAGGGCTACGCCGTCGTTGCCGTGCGCGATCCCGCGGTGAAAGGCGAGTGCGCGCGCCTCTGCGCCGGCCAGCGTCACATCGTCGAAGCGCCCGTGTTCTTCGCCCTCTGCGCCGACCTGCACACGCTCGCTGCGGCCTGCGGTCGCCATGGCACGACGCTGCAGACGCAGAGCTTCGAACTGTTCCTGCAAGCGACCGTCGATGCGGCCCTGCTGGGCCAGAACCTCCAGCTCGCGGCGGAGGCCGAGGGACTCGGCGCCTGCATGATCGGTGCGGCGCGCAACCACCCGCTCGAACTGGCGGCTCTGCTCGGGCTGCCGCCGCACGTCTACGTCGTGTTCGGCATGACCATCGGCGTGCCGGCCGACGACCCGGTGCCGCGCGGGCGCATTCCACTGCCCGGTGTGCTGCATTGGGATCGCTACGACAGCTCGTGCACGAACGACGTGCTCGACGGCGCCGATGCGGGCATGCGCGCGTGGGCGCGCAAGGCCAATGCCGAGCAGGGTGGCTACAACGGCCGGCCCGTCAGCGAGACGAAGGGCTGGGCCGAACGCATGGCGACGATGTGGGGTGCGCGCAGCGAGTACGCCGCGGCACGCAAGCAGCTCGTCGACGAATTGCGTCGCCTCGGCTTCGGCCTCGAGTAGGTGAAGGGCGAATGCCTGCCGCGAGTGGGCCGGGCGCTCCTGCGCGAACGACACGCCCGTTCAACACGCGTCGCCGGCGCGGACTCAGCTCTTGCGCGTGTAGCTGCCGTCGAACATCTTCGACCACGTCTTGCCGTCCTGCGACATCTCCATGTTCGACTTCATCGCGCCCGCCTTGGTGAGGTCGTAGGTCAACCGCGCGTGCCCCATCGGGCTCTTGCTCTGAAGCGTGAGCACCTCACCCTTCCAGGTGCCGCGGAACTCTTCGACGCCCTGATTCATGACGTCGAACCAGTGCATCACGACCTGGTTCGTCTTCGCGTCCCACGTGGCGACGCCGTGGCCTTCGAACGTTTTCTTGCCATCGCGGATCTGTTCGTAGTCGGTGATGACGGCGAAGCCACCCAACGCGACGCGCGCGCGCGTCGTGCCGTCGGCCTTGCCGCCCTTCGGATCCCACTGCGAGGGGGGCATCGTCTCCGTTCCTTGCCAGATTCCGGCGAGTTTCTCGAGTCGCTTGTGATCCGCGGTCGGCTTCGGCATCTCCATGGTCTTGCTCCGTTGGTTTGAGTGGACCGCGGATGCTACCGCTGCGACCGCCGAGTTGAAGGTGCCGGCTGACGCGACGCGTGGGCCCCTCCGACCGCGCG
>JAYUCN010000850.1:0-7691 GCA_043740335.1 Planctomycetota bacterium | reverse complement strand
TCGCACCGGACTACAAGGCGGCGACGCTGAGCGTCGACGAAGTCGTCGTGCCCGCCGGTGCCAGTCTGCGCGTCGCCGACATTCCGGGCCGAGCGCGCGGTGACGAGATGCTCCTGTTCGTGCGTACGCAGGCCACGGCGTCCGTAGTTCACGCGGGGAAGGTCACCGTGGTGCGCGACGACGCCGCATTCTGCATCGCAACCACGGCGGAGCAACCCGACGTGACGATCGCCGCCGATGGCGGTCCGGCCTACGTCGTGCTCGCCTACGCGGGCAAGGCCTGATCCGCGCGCTACAGGGGCGCGAAGCCGACGACGGTGACAGCGGCCCCATCGGGCAGTGCGAGCTTCGTACCGATCGCCTGGAAGTCCTTCGGCAGATAACCGAGACCGACGCGAACGGGCCGATCGGGTGCTGGCACCGCGTGCATGACACGACCGACGGCGAGTTGGTCCTCCGTCTCGTGCAGCGGCACGGGTGTCGTGATTGCGGGTCCGGCCGGAAGGTGCAGCAAGCAGAGCTTCCTGTTCACGTGCCCGTAGGTGTGAATGCGCGCGACGATCTCCTGGCCCGTATAGCAACCCTTCGTCGTCGAGCAGTGGTCGTCGAGGTCGGCTTCGAGTGCGAGCGTCGATGGCTCGGTCTCGAGGCCGACGCGCACGAGTCCCGCACCCATGCGCAGGCACTCGGCGAGGTCGGGCGTGAGCGGCTTGCAGACGATCGGTTCGCGGCGCCCGTCGTCGTGTATGTGCTCCATGACCCAGGGTCCGCCGTGTGACCGCATGAACTGGATCCCACGCCGTTGCCAATGCACGTGGAGCTGGCCTTCATACCGAGACGCACACCGATCCTGTCCGGCAACGTTGCTGCCCAACCAGATCATCTCGGCGCAGTGGTCGAACGTTGCCCTCGCGATCGTCAACTTCTCCGTGAAGTGGTAGCGCTCGAGCAGGGCCGCCAACCTCTCCTCCTGTTCGCCGTGCGTCTCCAACCAGAACGAACTGCCGAGTCGGAACACGAGGCACGTGACGAGCAGTTTGCCCTTCGCGTCGAGGAAGGCCGCCGGCGCCACCTGCCCCTCGGCGAGCCCAAGCACGTCCTGCGTGCACAACCGCTGGAGGAAGTCGCCCGCATCCGGGCCAGTCAGCTCGAGCAGCCGGAACGGCGCGTCGTCACGCGCGAACGGGCCGTTGGCAAGGAGTTCTGCGGTCAGCGGGTCGAGACTCATGGGAGGGGGGCTGCCACGATCGGGACGACAGATAGAGAATGTGCCTACATTCGGGGCTTTTTCGAGCCGATCGTTGAATGAGCCCCAAAGCAGGACTAGTTTGCCGGCCTGCCGTGAGCAGCCCCACCCATGGGCCACGCCGGGCAGCATCCATCCGACGATGTTCCGAATCTCGAAGAAAGCCGACTACGCCGTGTTCCTGCTGGGCGCGATCGCCCGGCAAGGCGCCTACCCCGGCGGCCCGGCCGGAACTTCGGTGGTCAGCGCGCACGAGATCGCGCGCCAGGCACGCCTCAACAAGTCCGTCGTCGCGAACCTCCTCAAGGAGTTCGCGAAGCATGGGGTGCTCGAGTCGGTGCGCGGTCTGAAGGGTGGCTACCGCCTCGCGCGCACCCCAGCCCAGATCTCGCTCGGTGAGATCCTCGAAGTCGTCGAAGGCCGCTTCACGCTCGTCGACTGCGTGTCGGCTACCGGCTGGGCTGGTGCCAGCATCACGAAGGGCATGGAACCGGCCACCACGGCCGCTGCGTCGAGCAGGCTCGCGCTCGCCCCCAGCAATGCCGGCAAGCACCGCGCCGACGACCACACCCACGACTGTTCGCTGATCGCGTTCTGCCCGAGCAAGAACCCGATGCGCGTCGTGCACGAACGCATCTCGCAGCTGTTCCGACAGATCCGCCTCGACGAACTGTGCAGCCTGAAGCCGATCCAGTTCGGAGCGGCGACCCAGCAACCCGCGGCCTCCCCGCTCGGCTCCTCACGATGAAGCTCCCCGTCTACCTCGACTACAGCGCCACCACGCCGTGCGATCCGCGCGTCGTGCAGCGCATGCTGCCGTTCTTCAGCGAGACGTTCGGCAACGCCGCGAGTCGCAGCCACGCCTTTGGCTGGACCGCCGAAGCAGCCGTCGAAGAAGCCCGCACGCAGGTGGCCCAGCTCATCGGCGCCCACGGCAAGGAGATCCTCTGGACGAGCGGTTCGACGGAAGCGAACAACCTCGCCATCAAGGGCGTGGCGCAGATGTACCGCCAGAAGGGCAACCACCTGATCACCGCGGTCACCGAGCACAAGGCCGTGCTCGACCCGATGAAGTACCTCGAGACGCAGGGCTTCGAAGTGACGTGGCTGCCCGTCGATGGCAAGGGCCACGTCGACCTCGCCCAGCTCACCGCCGCGATCACCGAGCGCACCATCCTCGTGTCGCTCATGGCCGCCAACAACGAAGTCGGCACCCTGCACCCGATCGAGCAGATCGGCGCCCTCTGCAAGCAGAAGGGCACGCTGTTCCACACCGATGCGACGCAGGCCGCCGGCAAGATCCCGCTCGACGTCGAGGCGCAGCACGTCGACCTGCTGTCGCTGTCCGCGCACAAGATGTACGGCCCCAAGGGGGTCGGCTGCCTCTTCGTGCGCCGCAAGAACCCGCGCGTGCGGCTGACCGCGCAGATGGACGGCGGCGGCCACGAGCGCGGCATGCGTTCGGGCACGCTCAACGTGACCGGCATCGTCGGCATGGGCGAGGCCGCGCGCATCTGCCGCGAAGAGATGGCCACCGAGATGCCGAAGCTGCGCGCGCTGCGCGACCGGCTCGAACAACGCCTGCTGCAAGCACTGCCCGAGTCGGTGCGGAACGGCGACCCCGAGGCGCGGCTGCCGCATCTCGCCAACGTGTCGTTCCCCTACGTCGAAGGCGAGTCACTCATCATGGGCGTCAAGGAACTCGCCGTGTCGTCGGGTTCCGCCTGCACGTCGGCGAGCCTCGAACCGAGCTACGTACTGAAGAGCCTCGGCCTCGGCGACGACCTCGCCCACAGCTCGATCCGTTTCTCGCTCGGCCGTTTCACGACGGAAGCCGAAGTCGACTTCGCCACCGACCGCGTCGTGCACGAAGTGAAGCGCCTGCGCGAGATGAGCCCGCTCTGGGAGATGTTCCAGGAAGGCGTCGACCTCTCGAAGGTCAAGTGGACCGTTCACTGAGCCACGCTTGCCTTGCGGCCGGCGCCAACAACAACGCACAGAATCAAGCAAACGAAACGCCGGCCGAGAGACGCCGCCCAAACAACCAACCACCATCCGGACTGCCATGGCCTACAGCGACAAGGTGCTCGATCACTACCAGAACCCGCGCAACGTGGGTTCCCTCGACAAGAACGATCCGAACGTCGGCACGGGCGTCGTCGGCGCGCCGGAATGCGGCGACGTCATGAAGCTCCAGATCAAGGTCGACGACAACGGCAAGATCGTCGACGCGAAGTTCAAGACCTACGGCTGCGGCTCGGCGATCGCTTCGTCGTCGCTCGCGACCGAATGGCTCAAGGGCACGAGCGTCGACGCCGCGGCGCAGATCAAGAACACGCAGATCGTCGAGGAGTTGTCGCTGCCGCCCGTGAAGATCCACTGCTCGGTGCTCGCCGAAGACGCGATCAAGGCCGCGGTCGAGGACTGGCGTAGCAAGCGCGCGGCGAAGCAACAGACGGCAGGAGCGAAGTCATGAGTGACTCGGCATCCACCAAGGTCACGACGGCGCCCGCCCAACCCGTGACACAGCCCACATCACTGGCTGTAACACCCGTCGAGCCCAAACCCGGCCGCGGCGTGCACCTCAGCGAACGCGCGGCGAAGGAGATCACCCGCGTCATCGCTGAGAACAACTTCCCGGCAACCTGCTGGGTCCGCATCGGCAGCAAGGGCGGCGGCTGCTCCGGGTTCACCTACGTGCTCGACTTCGACCAGAACGGCCCCACCGAGTTCGACCTCGCGTTCACGCAGCACGGCGTCAACGTCGTCGTCGACAAGAAGAGCGAGTTCTTCATGGGCGGCACGATCCTGGACTTCAACGACGGCCTGCTCGACCGCGGCTTCGTGTTCAAGAACCCCCTGGCCACGGGCACCTGCGGCTGCGGCACCTCGTTCTCGGCGTGATCCACGTCCCTGCCCGCGACCCGTTCACGGTCTTCGGCCTGCCGCGGTCGCTCGACCTGGACGCGCGCGCGCTGGAGTCGCGCTACCTCAAGCTGTCGCGCGAGTGCCATCCGGACCTGCACCAGAGCAAGCAGACCGGCGACTGCATCGCCGTGCTCCAGCGTTCGGCCGAGGTCAACGACGCGTGGCAGGTGTTGCGCGATCCGTGGCAGCGGGCCAGGGCCCTGCTCGAGCTGCTGAGCCCCGGCGCCTTGGAACGTAACAAGAAGCTCGACCCGACCTTCCTTCTGCAAGCACTCGAACTTGCCGAGGAGGTGGCCTTCGCGGCTGGTGAGACGATCGCGCCACTGCGGGCCCGCCTCGAGCGTGCACTCGCCGACGATTTCGGAGCCCTTCGTGCCGAACTCGAACGTGGCGCGTTCGACGCGGCCGCGCGCCGCTTCCACGCTTCGCACTACCACAAGAAGGCCCTCCAGGACCTGGACAGCAACTCGTGACGACGAACCCCGCTGCACCCGCGTCTCCGCGCCTCGTCGTCGGCATCGACCTCGGCACCACCAACAGCCTCGCGGCCGTCAGAGCCGGCAAGGGTGCCCGCGTCCTGCGCGAGGCCGACGGCGAAGCGCTGGTGCCCTCCGTCGTCTGCTTCCATCCCGACGGCCACACCATCGTCGGCCGCGCCGCGAAAGCGCTGCGGTTGTCGTTCCCCGACCGCACGGTGTTCTCCGTGAAGCGACTGATCGGGCGGTCCATGCGCGACCTCGCCGACGAAGCCCGCTCGTTGCCCTACCGTGTCGTCGCTGGCGAACGCGACCTGCCGCGCGTGCAGATCGGCGACCAGCTCCACTCGCCCGAAGCGATCTCGGCGATGGTGCTGCAACAGGTCAAGGCAACCGCCGAACAAGCCCTCGGCCAGCCCGTGCGCGAAGCCGTGGTGACCGTGCCGGCGTGGTTCGACGATGCGCAGCGCCAGGCCACCAAGGACGCCGCGGCGCTCGCCGGCCTCGACTGCCTACGCATCCTCAACGAACCGACGGCCGCCGCCCTCGCCTACGGCATCGACGGCAGCAAGGACGGCACGGCCCTCGTCTACGACCTCGGCGGCGGCACCTTCGACGTGTCGATCCTGCGCATCGACGACGGCGTCTTCCGCGTGCTGTCGACGGCGGGCGACACCCATCTCGGCGGCGACGACTTCGACGCACTGGTCGCCGAACGCATCCTCGCCGCCCTGCCGCGCACGAGCACCGCGAAGCACAGCGAGCCCTACGTGCTGCAGGCCGTGCGCAGTGCGGCCGAAGGACTCAAGATCCGCCTCAGCAACGCGCCGAGCGCCGACCTCGAGCTCGACCTCGGTCCCCGCGGCACCGTGAAGCTCACCGTCACGCGCGCCGAGTTCGAAGCGGCCATCGCCCCGCTCGTGCAGCGCACGCTCGACTGCGTGCAGCGCGCCATCAAGGATGCGGGGCTGCGCCTCGACCAGCTCGACGACATCGTGCTCGTCGGTGGCAGCACGCGCATTCCGTTCGTGCGCGAGCGCCTGCAGGCGCTGACCGGCAAGGTCCCGCACACGGGCGTCGACCCCGATCTCGCGGTGGCCCTCGGTGCCTCGATCCAGGCCGACGTGCTGGCCGGCAACGACCGTTCGCTGCTCCTGCTCGACGTGATCCCGCTGTCGCTCGGCATCGAGACGCTCGGCGGTGCGGTGCAGAAGCTCATCCTGCGCAATAGCACGATCCCGACCAGCGTCACCGAGGAGTTCTCGACCGGCGTCGACAACCAGACCGCCGTCGACCTCGCGATCTACCAGGGCGAACGCGAACTCGCGCGCGACTGCCGCCTGCTCGGCCACTTCAAGCTGCGTGGCATCCCGCCGATGCCCGCCGGCCTGCCGCGCATCGCCGTGACGTTCCTCGTCGACGCCGACGGGGTGCTGCGCGTGACGGCGCGCGAGCAGCGCACGGGGGCGGAGGCCGGTATCCAGATCGTGCCGTCGTTCGGCCTCACGCGCGACGAAGTGCGCCGCATGATGCTCGCATCGATCGAACACGCGCAGGCCGACTTCGTCGCGCGCGAAGCGATCGAAGTGAAGAACAAGGCCGAGGCCATGGTGCGCGGCACGCAGAAGGTGTTGCAGATGGCCGAGCTGCCGCCCGACCAGAGCTACGCCGTGCAGAAGGCCTGCAAGGCCCTCGGCAAGCTGCTGGCCGCCAACGCCGACGCCGCGCTGCTGAAGGCCGGCTGCGAGGAGCTCACCAAGGTGACGGCGACGATCGCCGACGACGTGATCAGTTCGGCCGTGACGAAGGCCCTGCGCGAGGAGCAGCAGCGATGACGAACGTGCGGCTGTGCGTGCGCGGCGAGCCCCGCGAGTTCTCGCTCGAAGTCGGCGAGTCGATCCTGCACGCCGCGCTGGAACAGGGCCTCACGCTCGACCACGCCTGCGGCGGCGTCTGCGCGTGCTCGACGTGCCACGTCAAGATCGGCAAGGGCGGCGACTGCTTCTCGCCCGCGAGCGAGGACGAACTCGACCAGCTCGACGAAGCGCGCGACGTCAGCCTCGACTCGCGCCTCGGCTGCCAGGCGAAGCTGCTGCGCGTGCCGCCCGGTGGTGCCGTCGAGATCACGATCCCGCAGTGGAACGTGAACGCCATTCGCGAAGGCGCCGGGCACTGAGGCCGGAAGGCGTGCGGCTCGAGGCACCACGAAGGTGCACGGCGGTGGAAGCCCCGCTAGAGTCCCGCCCCATGACCGTCGCCACCCAGGAACTCCATCTCGTCGCCAACACCATCCGCGGACTCGCGATGGACGCCGTGCAGAAGGCCGACTCGGGCCACCCGGGCATGCCGATGGGCATGGCCGAAGTCGCCACCGTGCTGTGGACGCAGTTCCTGCGCTGGACGCCGCAGGACCCGCAGTGGCCCGGCCGCGATCGCTTCGTGCTCTCCGGCGGTCACGGTTCGATGCTGCTCTACTCACTGCTGCACCTCGGCGGCTTCCCGGTCACGATCGACGACTTGAAGCAGTTCCGCCAGTTGCACAGCAAGACCCCCGGTCACCCCGAGTTCGGCGAGACGGTCGGCGTCGAGACGACGACGGGCCCGCTCGGCCAGGGTTTCGGCAACGCGGTCGGCATGGCGATCGCCGCCCAGATGGAGGCCGCGCGTTTCGGCAACCCGCTGCTGCTCTCACGCGTCTTCGTCACGGCCGGCGACGGCGACTTCATGGAAGGCATCAGCTACGAGGCCGCGTCGCTCGCTGGCCACCTCAAGCTCGGTAACCTGATCTGCCTGTTCGACGACAATACCATCACGATCGAGGGCCACACCGACCTCGCGACGAGCGAGAACATCCAGGCTCGCTTCCAGAGCCAGGGTTGGGGCGTGCAATCGATCGACGGCCACGACCTCGACCAGGTCCAAAAGGCCCTCCAGAACGCGACGGCCCCGAGCGACAAGCCGCAGCTCATCTGCTGCCGCACGACCATCGGCCAGGGCAGCCCCAACCAGTCGAACACGCACGAAGTACACGGCTCACCGCT
>JAYUCN010000849.1:0-3168 GCA_043740335.1 Planctomycetota bacterium | reverse complement strand
GGAGCGCCGGTCTGGGCGAACAGTTCGCGGATCGCCGGCAGCAGCGCCGAGTTGCTCGGCGTGAAGTGGATGAGCGGCAGCCCGAGGCTCGCCGCGGCATAGGCGTAGATCGCGGACGGACGCACCGCCTTCACGTCGTCGTGGTCGATCGCGCGATCGAACGCGGCGAGCGTGCGATGGGCGGCTCCGAGGCGAAGCGGTGGCTCGGTCGAAGTGAGGTTGACGCAGACGACGCGGTCGAGTCGGTGGCGGCGTGCGAACAGTTGGATGTCGCGTTGCACCTGCTCGACCTGCGCGCGCAGTCGCGGCGGCTTCTTGCGGCCGGCGTCGGCCAGACCTGCGATCGTGCGCCCCGCGTTCGGCATCACTCCGTCTTTGACGTTGCGGCTCAACGCGAGCAATTCCTTGTGCAGTGGCTGCAGCAGGCGCAGCGGCAGCGTGCCAGTCCTCTCGTGGATCTCGGCTGCCGATGTCGGGTAGTTGCCGCGCCGGATCTCGTGCCCGCCGAACACGATGCCGTCGATCGCTTGCCAGGGGATTCCCGCACCGGCAGGGGATTCCGTCACGAGTCCCTGCGGTGCCGCCAAGCCGCGCGCGAGCGCACGGGCGCCGACCACCAGTGTGGTCGCGAGGCCTCCGTATGCGCCGAAGATCCACACGCCGAGGCGCTCTGCAACTGGTCTGGTCGTGGTCTTGGCCAAAGGAGGGGGCGGGAGGATACCGGAACGCGAGCGTCTTGCCGATGGTTCGCTTTGAGTGCCCTTGGAGTGCCGTGGCGGCGTGGACAGTTCCCATGCCATTGGCCATAACGTCCCGGTGAAGCGCACGCACCTCTGGCTGCTGCCGCTGCTGCTGGCCATTCTGGTCGGCGGCGGCTGGTACTTCGGCTTCCGCGCCAAAGACGGCGACCGCGAGCTTCCGGTCTACGTCATGGGCGGGGAACGGATGGCGGCTGGCGAGGAGATCTACCGCCGCGGTACGGATGGGAAGCCATTCACGTATCCGCCGTTTGCGGCGGTGCCGTTCGTGCCCTTCGCCTGGCTCACGAAGGAATGGCAGCCCGCCGCGTGGTTCGCGGTCAACTTCACCATTCTCGTGCTGCTAGTGCGCTGGCTGCATGCATACGGCCGCCGCCACGTGCCGGGGTGCGGTCCGCCGCGGCTCGCGTGGTTCTGGATCCTCGTGGCCCTGGTCGGTGGTCACCACGTGCAGTCGGTGCTCGCCAACCAGAGTCACGATCTCCTCATCGCGGGACTCGTCGGGCTGTGTGCTGCGGCGTGGTGCCGTGGGCGCAACAGTGCTGCGGTCTGGGCGGGCATCGGTGCCGCGATCAAGGCGACGCCCCTGCTGTTCCTCGGTTTGTTCGTGCTGCGACGGAACGTCATCGCCGCCGTGCTCGTGCTGCTGACGTTCATGGGATTGTCGATGCTGCCGGATTGGTGGTTTCCACGCGCCGACGGCGGCTACTGGTGGAAGGCGTGGTTCGAAGTCAACCTGCGCGGGCTCGACATCGGTGACACCGCGAACGCGCCCGGTGCCTGGAACTCGCACAGCTTCCTCAATCAGAGTCTCACCGGCACGCTCACGCGCCTCTTCCTGCCAGTGCGAACTCCCGCGAAATTCGTCATCGGGGGCGAGGGCACGGTTCTGTTCGTCGAACTCTCGCCGACCGTGTTTCGTGTCGTCTCGGTGCTGGCACAACTCGGCGTGTTGGCCCTGATCACGATCGGCGCGCGTGTCTCGGCCCGCTGCGTGCGTACTGCCGCCGATGCAGCGGCGGCGCAGCGCCTGGTCGGCCTTGGCGAAGTGGCTGCCATCGCTTGCGGCATGGTGTTGCTGTCGCCGCAAAGCAGCAAGTCGCACTTCTGCATCTGGATGTTCCCGGCGGCCTACCTCGCGGACAGGCTGCTGCGGAGTCGCCGTGATGCGCTCGCGATCACCTTGCTGCTGCTGGCAGTCGTGGCCGGTGCCGCTTCGAAGGGAACGCTCGGGAGCGAGCTGGGCAACTGCTTGCTCGGTTTCGGCAATGTGACTTGGTGCACGCTCCTGTTGCTGCTCGCCACGGTGCGTTGTCTCAGTACGACCAGTCCCTGCAGCACCGAGGTCGAAGGTGGAGTGCGCTCCCCCTGATCATTGCTGGCGATATCGCTGCAACGCGGCATCGAGAGTCTGAGCGACGTCCTCGGGCGCGTGCAGCTCCGCGCTGCGCAGGATCCTCAGGCCTGTCTCCGCCGCGGCGATGGCTGCTGGCTTGTCGCCCGACGCGAACAGCACTTCGGCCCGCACCGCCTGGGTCCAGGGACCGCTGGACTTGCCGCCGACGGTGCAGGCTTCGTCGAATCGCGCGAGCAGTCGCTGGGCTTCTTCGAGATCACGGATCCGGGCGGGCGCGGTCGGGGCTACGCGCACCCACGCACTTTCGAGCAGTGCCGTCCGATACCACTCGGCATTGTCGACCCGCACGGTCAACGCGAAGTCGAGCTGTTGCGCTGCCGCCTGATGGTCGCCGAGCCGCGAGTGGGCAAGCCCGACGTAGAACGCCGCCTGCGGCCGGTTTTCTGTCGCGCCATAGCGATGCCATCGCTGGGCGATCGTCATGACGTCCGTCCACCATCTCTCGGTGGTGAACAGTCGGCAGAGTTGCGGCGCGTCGGTGTCGACGCGACGGCGCGGCATCGTGATCTCGCGCGCGAGGCTCGCGGCGTCGTCGTGCTGCTTGTTGTTGTGGAGCAGGATGACCTGATACGGATACAGACTCCTGCGGGTCGGGTGCTCGGACCGCCATCGTGCGAACGCGCGGGTGGCCATGCCCACGTCCTTGTTCTCCACGGCATGCTTGACGAGGAACTCCAACGTCGCCGGGGAGACCCGCGCCGACTCAAGCAGGTCCTCACAGAACCTGCGCGATGCCTCGGGATCCGCGCGGTCAAGGAGACGGACTCGTCGGGGGATCGTCAGGTGCTCCTCGGGCATCGTTGCGAGTGCCGCACGCGCTTCCTCGGGGCCTCGCACCGACTGCGCCAGCAACCGGAACGTCGCCAACATCGATGACGAGACGCCGGCCGCCTTGGCCTGCTCGAAGAGCTGTTCCACCTCGGCGAACTGCTGCTTGCGCGCCGCCGCTCCGAGCAGCAGTTCCCACCCTCGTGGTTCCTCGGGGTGTGCTTG
>JAYUCN010000848.1:0-3168 GCA_043740335.1 Planctomycetota bacterium | reverse complement strand
CCAACGAATCGGCGTCGTGTTCACGGGTGGTAACGTGGATCGCGAGGTCTTCGCGCGCGTGCTGGCCGCAGGGTGAGCCGTTGGCTGGCCATGCAGCCCCACGAACCCATGGGACTGCGCCGAGCACCGTAGCTGCGCGAACTGACACGCCGTCCGGGTCGGTCTACCATGCGGCGATGGGAACCGACCCGTTCGCCGCGATGCGCGTCGAGTATGGCGACGCACCCCTGACTCGTGCCGAGGTGCCGGAGGATCCCCTCGTGCTCTTCCGCGCGTGGCTCGCCGCTGCCGAGGCAGCCAAGGTGAGCGAGCCGAACGGCATGGCCCTCGCCACGTGTGACGCCGATGGCCAACCGCAGTGCCGCATTGTGCTCATGAAGGCGATCGACGACCTGGGCTTGCTGTTCTTCACCAACAAGCAGAGCGCCAAGGGGAATCAGCTGAAGGCCAATCCGCGCGCCGCGGCAACGTTTTGGTGGCCCGCCCCGCGCAACCGGCAGGTGCGGGTGACGGGCACGATCGAACACGCCGCCGAGGCCGTCGCCGACCGCTACTTCGCCGAGCGCCCGCGCCGCGCGCAGCTGTGCAGCGCGGCCTCGCCGCAGAGCCGTTGCATCGGCAGTCGGGAGGAGCTCGAACACCTGGTCGACGCACTTGCCCGCCGGGTGGGGGACGGTCCGGTGCCGCGCCCGCCGCACTGGGGCGGCTACGTGCTCGTGCCGAACGCGATCGAGTTCTGGCAGGGGCGCGAAGGACGGTTGCACGACCGCTTCCGCTTCACGCGCGCAGGCAACGGCTGGAGCGTCGAACGGCTCGCGCCGTAGAGCATGCTTCCCTGCGCAGGAGAACCGACGTAGCGTTCGGGCCATGAAGCGCAGTGCGATCGTCGTTCTCGGTCTGCTCGCGGCCTGTGCCAGCTCCCCTGGCAACGGCGGCCCCATCGCCCTCTGGAATGGCCGTGACCTCGCGGGCTGGCACGCGGACGTGCCCGCGGCCGACCACAACCCGTCGATCGCGCCGTCGTTCGTCGCGCGCGATGGTCTGCTCGTGAGCCAGGGCAAGCCCGAGGGCCACCTCATCACCGACGCGTCGTTCCGCGACTACCGCCTCACGGTGGAATGGCGCTGGCCCGGCGAGCCCGGTAACTGCGGCGTACTCGTGCACAGTTCGAAACCGCGGCGGCTCTACGAGATGTTCCCGCAATCGATCGAGTGCCAGCTGCACGTCGGCAACGCCGGCGACTTCTGGTGCATCGGCGAGGACATCACCGTGCCCGACATGGAGACGCGCCGCGGACCGAGGGATCGCTGGGGCGTCGACGGCGACCGCGCGCGCCGCATCAAGAACCTGACCGACGGCAGCGAGAAGCCGCAGGGTGAATGGAACCGCATGGTGATCGAGTGCCGCGGTGGCGAAGTGCAGATCTGGGTGAATGGCGACATGGTCAACCACGGCACCGGCTGCACGGCCGACCACGGCCAGATCGCGCTGCAGGCGGAGGGTGCCGTTTGCGAATTCCGGAAGGTCGAGTTGCAACCTCTGGCACCGGCCCCAGCGCGCTGATCCACGCTGCGCCTTCGTTGCTGGCTCAGGCGCGCGCAGCCTGGCGTGGGGGGTGGCCCATGGAGCCGGCGTGGATCACGCGTCCCTCGTGATCGGCGAGTTCCTCGCCAGCGCCCGAGATCGCCATGCGCACGTGCACGAGTTCGGTGGCGATCAGGTCGCATTCTGCCTGCAGTTCACGGCAGCGTCGCCGCAGCGGAACTTTGACTTCCTGTCCGCCCAGCCGCAGGAAGCTCGCCTCGAGATGCCAGTGTTCGAGCTCGGCTTGGAGGTCGAGCAGCACGGCGGTCATCGACAGTTCCTGGGCGCGAAACCGGCGCAGCAACTCCCGCAGACGCCGTGCATACGGGTCGTTATCAAGCGCTCGCCACATGGCACCCTCCTCCGCTGTATGGCATGCCCGCCAGGACCTGCCGCAGCATGGCGATCTGGCGGCGGCATTCGGTGCGGTGCGCTCGCACACGGAAGGGGATCGGGGATCCTTCGGCGTGGGCCCGGGTGGCCGTGACGCGAAACTGTTCATCCGCATCTGCAAGCTGGCGGTTGGCTTGCACCAGTTCCGCCAGGAGTCGCGCCGTCAGATCCGAGGCGGCGCAAGCGGCTCCGTCGAATGGCTCGATGTTCATGCGCCGAGCATCGGCCGAGCCCGTGAACCTGTTGCAAAGCGCGGGACAAACTGTCGGCGCCTTGCCCGGCAGCCCCACCCTCGGTGCAGGTCAGTCGACCCATTCGGCGACGAACAGGTTCGTTTCTCCTTCCACCTTGCCGCAGCGGTTGCTGGCAAACGCGAGGTAGCGGCCGTCCGGGGAGAACATCGGGAAGGAGTCGAACTCCGGGTGGAACGTGACCTGCTCCAGCCCGGTGCCATCGTCGCGGATCAGGAACAGGTCGAAGTTGCGCGCGGCCTTGTGATTGCCGGTCTTCGCCATCTCTTCCATGCCGCGCATGTTGCTCGCGAACAGGATGCGCCGGTCGTCGGGCAACCAATAGGGAGCGAAGTTCGCCTGGCCATTGTCGGTGATCTGACGGAAGCCGGAGCCATCGCGGTTGCAGACGGTGATCTCCATGTGCGAGGGGCGCACGAGAGCCTGGCCGAGGAAGCCCGCGTCTTCCTTCGCCTCCGCTTCGTCGCGAGGAAATGCCGAGCGCAACACGAGCTTGCTGCCGTCGTGCGAGAAGAAGGCGCCGCCGTCGTAGCCGGGACGGTTGGTGACGCGGTGCACGTTGGAGCCGTCAGCTTCCATCGTGTAGAGCTCGAGGTCGCCGTCCCGGACGGACGTGAACACGATGGCGCCCGTCACCGGGCATACGGTGGCCTCGGCGTCGTAGCCTGGCTCCTTGGTCAGTTGTGCCAGGTTCTTGCCGTCGGCGTCGGCGATGAAGATGTCGTACTCGCGGTGCACGTCCCAGACGTAGGCGCCATGACCGCGCTTCACGACGGGCGGCGGTTCGGCGCCGTTGTGGTGCGTCGACGCGAACAGGATGCGCTTGTCACCCTGCAGGAAGTAGGAGCAGGTCGTGCGACCCGTTCCCGTGCTGTCCATCTTGAGGTCGCCCGTGGCGAGGTCGAGCACGTGGATCTGATCCGCGGGCATGGGTCCGGTG
>JAYUCN010000847.1:0-7701 GCA_043740335.1 Planctomycetota bacterium | reverse complement strand
CGACGTCGCCGAGAAGGGCACCGAAGCCGCCGCCGCGACGGCGACCACGCTCATGGTCGGTGCCGCGATCCGCCGTGACGTGCCGACACCGGCCGTGTTCTGTGCCGACCACGCGTTTGCCTACGCGCTCGTCGACAACGCGAGTGGCCTGTGCTGGTTCGTCGGCCGGGTAACCGACCCGCGTCCGCGCGGGAAATGAGCGCGTGGTCTCCGGCCGCCTGCATCGCCGTCACTGCGGCCACTTCACGTAGTCGGGCAGCTTTGGCCGCTCCGTGCGGAAGAAGCCGTCGGCGACGATGGAAACGTTGCCGTGCTCGTCCTTGGCGAGCTTCCCGGTCACCTTGACCAGGTCGAGCAGCCGCAGGTCCGGCAGGGCCGGTGTCGCGAGGGTGTTGCCATCCGAGCCCTTCGCCTCCACGAACATCGAGTTGCCGGTGATGGTGTCCTTGCTCTCGCAGCAGTAGTCCCAAGGCGTCGGACAGTGGTCGTCCGGGTTCTTCTCGCCGCAGTAGGGCATCGACGCGTCGGCCAGCGTGAACGCGGCATTGCCAGGTGACAGCTTGGCGATGCGGCCGACCACGACGGCGCGATCCTTCGTGCCGGTGGCCTTCGCGTCCTTCACCGAGATGGCGGCGCCGGGATCGCTCGTGAGTACGAGCTTCTGCACCTGTGGTGAAGGTGTCACTGTGGTGGATGCAGCGGACGGGGCATCTCCGCCGCAGGCAGCGAGCAGCAGGATCAAGGACAAGGAGACACGACTCTGGTTCGGGTTCATGCACGACCTCCAATTGCTTCGACCAAGGGAATGCGAACGGCGCGGACTGCCGGCACGATGCCGCCCAGCAGTCCCGAAACCAATGCGGCAGAAAGACCGATGGCGCGGCTCTGCAGGTCCGGTTCGAGCAGCAGGGCACCCATCGGATAGCGCAGGGACACGCTGCCGACGAGAAGCGCGAGCAGTATGCCGATCGCACCGCCCGCGAACGCGACCATGGCCGACTCCTGGACGAGGCCGATCGCGACGGTGCTCGGCGAATAGCCGAGCGCCCGCAGCGTGGCGAGTTCGCGCGTGCGCGCGAGCACCGCGGCGAACATCGTGTTCGCACACGCGAAGGCGCCGGCGACGACGGCCAGCACGGCCATCCAGCGCGCCAGCGCGGCGATCGGCGTGAGACTGCTCGCAAGCGCGCGCATGAGTTCGGGCTCGGGCACGGCGGCGATCTCGAGGTCGATGCGACGGGCGGCGAACAGGCGCAGGTCGGGCAGGGTCGCCGGGTCGGCGAGCCGCAGCACGACGCAGGACACGTCTTCGCGTTTGGTCGCCAGCATCACGTCCGACAGGCGTGCCCACAGCTCGGCTTCGTAGACGGTGCCCGGTGCGGCGAAGCGACCGACGATCGTGAACTCGCGCCGCTCGAGCGGCAGCGTGCGGCCGAGCGCCAGTGCATCCGCGGCCAATCCCATGCGAGTACCCGCGAGAGCGCCGACCATGATCTCGAACGGTGCGCGCGGTTCGCGACCGGCGACGACGGTGACCTGCGGGTGTACGAGATACGCCGCAGGCGAGATGCCGCGCAGCAGACCGATCTGGTTGCCGTTCCGCGTCGCGATGTGCAGCTCGACCGAGGCGGCGCGCTGGCCGTCGACCGTGAGCACGCCCGGGGCCGCGGCCGCAGCCACCTCGGCGCTGCCGCGCGGCACGACGGAACGTACGAGGTCGACCTCGGCCGAGACGCCGAGCAGCAGGACGGTGTCGCTGCGGGCGCTGCCGGCGGCGGCGGTGCTCATGCCGTTCGCGAACGCGTGCATCGCGATCACGAGCATCGTGGTCGCGGCGACGCCGCCGATGGTCACGGCGGTGCGGATGCGGCGCCGCAGCAGGTTTCGCAGCAGGTAGCGGAGTGGCAGCATGGTGCTACTCCGCTTTGACGCCGAGGTGGAGGGGCCGCAGGGCGACGGCGAACGCGGGTGGCAGCGAAGCGACGACGCCGATGACCAGGGACGCCAGCAGCGAGTGCACGACCATGTGCGGACCGGGCGCCAGATCGATGCCATAACCCTCGACGCCGAGCGTCACGGGCCAGAGCGTGAGCAACAAGACGACGAGACCGGTGCCGAGCACACCGCCCACCATGCCGAGGCCGATGCCCTCGCTGGCGATCAGGGCCATGAGCCGGCCCTTCGTCATGCCGACCGTCTCCAGGACACCCATCTCGCCGATGCGCGACTCGGCGCTGATGAACACGGTGTTCGCCACCACGAGCGCGATGACGAGCACGGCCAGGTAGCCGAGCCAGCGCGCAAACTCGACCAGCTGCGCGACCTCGGCGATCGCGGCGGCGACGAACGCCTGCATGCTCTTGGTGTCGGTGCGTGCTTCGTCGGTGTGGAAGTGCGCATCGATGGCATCGGCCACCACCTCGGGATCGGCGTTGGGGTCGATCTTGACGAGGAACTGCGTGGCTGCGCCCTGTCGCTTGCGCGCGAGGCTCAGCTGGTCCAGGTGCACGAACGCGAGGTTGGCCACACCGGCGGTGTCGCTGCGCACGATGCCCGACACCTGCACGTCGACGTCGCCGAGGCGCACACGTTGGCCGACGCGGAGGCCGCGCCGCTGTGCCAGACGTTCACCGACGAGCGCGCCGTCGCTGCGCGTTCGCCAGTCGGCGATGGAGCCGTCGACCACCTCGAGCGTGTAGAGTCGTTCGAGGTCGTCGGGCGTGACGCCGTGCAGCGTCACGAGATCGAGGTTGCTGCGGCACGAGTTGATGAAGACGAGCGTCGGCAACACGGCCGCCACGCCGGGCACGTTGCGGATGTCGCGTTCGTAGCGCACCGGCAGGGCGGAGGTGAGCGGACAGAAGCGGCTGTCCTGGAACACGACGAGCACCGGTTGCGCGGACCGCGCGGCGAGGTCGGCGACGCCGTCGTCGACGGTGCGCACGAAGGCGAACAGCGTCATCGCGAGCGCCGTGCCGAGCAGCGTCAGCAGCGACCGCATGCGGGCCCGCAGGGTCGTGCGCACGACGTAGGGCAGGAAGGCGAGCAGCTCACGCATGGCGGGGCTCCTCATGGCTGGGCTCTCTGGCGATGCGCCCCTTGTCGAGTTGCACGATGCGGTCTGCGGCGGCCGCGGCCAGCGGGTCGTGGGTGACCATGACGAGCGTCTTGCCGAACTCGCGCACGAGGCGGCGCAGCAGTTCGAGGGTCTGCGTCGCCGCCGCACGATCGAGGTTGCCCGTCGGTTCGTCGGCCAGCATCAGCACGGGGTCGGCGACGATCGCGCGCGCGATCGCGACGCGCTGTTGCTGACCGCCCGACAGCTGCCGCGGCAGGTGGTGCGCGCGGTCCGTGAGGCCGACCGCGGCCAGCGCCGTAGAGACCTTGCGCTCGCGATCACCGCGAGACAGGCGCAGCAGCAGCAGCGGCACCTCGACGTTCTCGAACGCGGTCAGCACCGGGATCAGGTTGTACTGCTGGAACACGTAGCCGACCGCGCGCGTGCGCCAGCGCGCGAGCTGGCTCGCCGACAGCGCCGAGACCTCTTCGCCGGCGACCCGGACGGTGCCGCGCGTCGGGCGGTCGATGCCCGCCAGCAGGTGCAGCAGCGTCGTCTTGCCGCTGCCCGACGGGCCCATGAGGCACACGAACTCGCCCTGTTCGACCGTGAAGTCGAGGTGCTCGAGCGGAGTCACTGCTTCCGAGGCTGAGGCGAACGTCTTGGTGACCCCGCGAAGTTCGACGAGGCTCATCGGTCCTCCTCACGGATCGCTTCGCCGTCGGCGACAGCGACGAGCACGACCCTCTGCGTGACGGACAGCTCGCCGCGCACGATCACGTCGTCCCCTTGCTGCTGCACGACCTGCACGGGCACGGCGCGCGCACGCTTGTGCGCCGGATCGAACACGAACACGGCCTCGCCGCGCAGCGCCGCCTTCGGCACGAGGAACGCGACGGCAGCCGCGGCCTTCGCGGGCTCGCCCTCGCCGCCGAGGAAACGCGCGCGGCACAGCGTCTCGGGGCGCAACAACGGCGGTGGATCGAGCAGCTGCACTTTGACCTGCAGCGTGTTCTTGAGCAGGTCCGACTCGTGCTGCAGGCGCTGCACGATGCCGCGTACCGCGACGTTGCCCGTGACTTCGCTGCGCAACTCGACGGCCTGGCCGGCCGTGATCGCGCCGACCGAGCCGAGCGGCACGTCGATGCGGGCGCGCAGATGGCGCGGATCGTAGAGCAGAAGGATGCCGTCGCCGCCGGGGCCGACGCTGGCACCGGGGGCGGCCAGCAGGCGCAGCACGACGCCGTCCGCTGGGGCGCGCACCGTGGTCCACTCGAGCTCGCGTTCGGCGATCGCGAGCTCGGTCCGGGCCGCGTTCTGGCCCGCGTGGGCCTTCTCGACTTCGGCGCTGGCGACCGCCACGGCCCCCTCGAGATCGACGGGCTTCGCCAGCAGTTCCGCGGCGAGCGTGAGACTGGCGGCGGCCGCCGCGAGTTCGCGTTCCAGCCCCTGCACTTCGGCCGTCGCCGTCGCAGTCGCCGCGTCGGCCGCGGTCGCCGCGGCGCGCGCGCGTTCGAGTGCCACGGGGGAACCGCCGCCGCCCGCGTTCAGTCGTTCCTGGGCGGCGCTTGCGGCGATGGCGCCGCGGGCCTCGGCCGCGGCGCGCAAAGCACCGCCGCGCGCAATCGCGAGCTGCCGTTCCTTGTCGGCCACTGCCGATCGGGCCGCCGCCGAGGCGACGCGAACCTCGGCTCTCTGCGCGAGTCGTGCGGTGGCGAGTTCATGCGCCGCGTTGGCGGCCGCGAGCATGCTGTCGCGTTCGGCCAGCGTGGCTTTGGCCCGTTCGCGGGCGGCCAGCAGCGCAGCGCTCGCCACCGTCGCGATCACGGTCTCCCCCGCCTTGACGTCGGCGCCCTCGAGCACGGCAATCGATTCGAGGCGTCCGGCGACCAACGGCCGCACGATCACGGGGAACGGATCGGCTTCGACCCAGCCGACCGCTTCGGCGATCGCCACCGTCGCGGTACCGGCGACGGTCATTGTACGCACGGGCGCCATCGCCACGGTGCGCGCCGGCCGCAGCAGCGGCCAGAGGAACGTCGTCGCCATGGCGAGCAGCAACAGGATCGCCACGGCAGTGAGAGCGCGCGGGCCCCACGGCCGCGGTGGCAGTGTCGTCGGTGCGTCGATGTGCAAAGCCGACAGGTCGACGTGGCTCATGATCCGCCCTCCGTGAGCGGCCAACCGAAGGCGACCGCGCGCTGGACCTGTGCCTTCACGCGGGCCGCGACTGCGGCGTGGTGTTCCATCGTGTCGCGCACGACCATGGTGGCGGTTTCGGCGACGCGCGCGAACGCATCGACTTCGACCTGCAGCGCCACGAGGGCAGTGGCCAGCGCCTGCGTGCTCGCGCGCAGGCTCAGCGCGGCCGCCGTTTCGCCGGCAGTGGCGGCGGCGAGTTCCAGCTCGGCGTTGCCAGCACCGTTGCTGGCGTCGAGCCAAGCCGCAGCGAGAGCGGCGCGCGCCGCCTCGCGACGTTCGCGCGCGGCAATCGCCAGGCCGCCCATGCCGAGCGGCAGTCGCAGCACGGCCATCGCTTCGAGCGGGCCACCGCGCAGCGGGAACTCCGGACCCACCATGAGCGACGGGTACTGATCCGCGACGGCTTTGCGGAACTCGGCATCGGCGACGCGGAACCGCGCGGTGGCCAGCGCGAGGTCGGGACGCGACAGCACGGCGGCGTCGCTGGCGGCAGGTTGCTGCAGCAGGTCGGCATCCACAGCGGCGAACTCGACCGCCGTCCCGGCGGGCAGACCCAGCAGGCGCCGCAACGCCGCACGGTTCGCTTCACGTTCCCGTGCGAGTTGGAGGTCGATGGCGGCGGCCCGGGCCTGGGCTCCGCGCACCTGCTCGGCGGCGGCGGGGGCCGCGAGTCCGGCGCGTTCGAAGGCGGCGGCGTCGACCGGGAGAGCCGGTGTGCTCAACGACGCGAGGGCGGCATCCATGAGGAAGGCCTCCGCGACGGCAGCAATGGTGCGCCAGCGACCGGCAGCAAGGTCCGTCAGTGCTGCAGCGGCCGCAGCATCGGCCACTGCGGCGGCGCCACCGCGCGCCCCCAGGCGCAGCAGCGCCACGGGGTCGAGCATCACCGCGAGCGTCCTGTCGCTGCTGCGCCACTCCGATTGCACTTCGAGGGGCTGCGTCAGAGCACCGGCCGCACGCGCCCTGGCCTCGAGTCCCTGCAGCTCGGGACTCTGGTGCAGTGCTGTGTCGATGGCGGCAGCGAAGGTGAAACGGCCGCCTTGTCGTTGCCGCGCCTGCGCCGCGACCGTGGCGGCGTCGGCATCGTCGGCGACATAGCTGACGCATGCACCCACGAGCAGCGTGGTGAACAGGACGATCGAACGTGCGAACATGAGAGCCTCCGAAACGAACCCGAGGACGAGTGCAGGCACGTGCGGTCACGCGCACGGCAGTGCCGTTGGTGACCGTCCGTGCGGACGGACTCGGTCGTTCAGAGACGCAGCGTCGTGCTCGCGATCAGTGCCGTGCGGTGGTCGGTACGCGGCGGGCCGGTGTCGTGCGGCCACGCCCATGCGGGCCACCCGGCGACTTGCTCGTCACCCTGTGAGGGAGCGCGCTCCATCCAGCACAGGGCCGGCAATTCAATACCGGCAAGGTCGGCGCGTGGCAGCGGCGCGAGTTCGATGTCGAGGAAGAGATCGACGCAGCAGCCTGGATCGCAGCTGGGACGGGCTGCGGTGCCGGCCGGTTCGGTCGCGGCTCGACCCTCATGGCAACAGCAGGAGCAGCTTGCGGACCCGGCCGGTGCAGCCGCGACCTTCATGGTGCGGGAACAGCAAGCCCCCGTGCACACCACGAGATGGTGTCGCGGGCCGAGGCCGCACACGAGCAGGAGCGCGGCGAACACGACCCAGGCGGTCATGTGCAACCATCGTTGGCTCGAGACGCGCGGCATGTAGGGTGGTTGGCAGCCTTGACCTGGCGATCCATAGGGTCTGATCTGGCGAGAGAGATGTCAAGGAGGGCGCTCAGAGTCCTCTCGGAGTCCGGTGCATGCATCGCTTGTCAGCGCATTGTCTATGCCGCGAATGCTCCATTGCGGCCGTTCGCGGGCCTCTAGCATGCGCTGTTCCATGGCCTACCCCCGCGCCCTCGTCTCCCTGTTCCTCGGGTTACCCGCACTCGCGCCCGCCGCTCTGGTGCCCACCGCATTGGCCCAGGTGCCGAGCCCCGTCGCGTTTCTCGGCCACGAGGTCGGCGCCGACCATGAGCTCTGCAACTACACCGACCTCGTGCGGTACTTCCGCGCCATCGAGCAGAAGTCGGATCGCATGAAGCTCGTCGACATCGGCCCGACGAGCTACGGCCAGCGCATGCTGATGGCGATCATCAGTTCGCCGAAGAACCTCGCGCGCATCGAGCGCCTGCGCACGATCTGCCAGCAGCTCGCCAAGGGCCGCGTCGATGCCGCTGCCGCGAAGGCCATGGCCGGCGAAGGGCGCGCGTTGGTCTGGATCGACGCCGGACTGCACGCGACCGAAGCGATCGCGGGGCAGAACATCCTCGAGCTCGTGTGGCAGATGAACTCGCGCACCGACGACGAAGTGACGCGCATCCTCGACGAGGTCGTGCTGCTCGCGTGCCCCGTCAATCCCGACGGCCTGGAGCTCATCGCCAAC
>JAYUCN010000846.1:0-7701 GCA_043740335.1 Planctomycetota bacterium | reverse complement strand
CGCGACCCGAAGGCCGAGGCATGAACGGGCGCACGCTTGCTTCGCGGCCTGTTCGGCGCCGATAGGATCCCGACGGGCCGTGGTCTTCGCTTCGTTCCTGTTCCTGTTCTGGTTCCTGCCGGCCTTCCTGCCGGCGTACTTCGCCACGCCGGTGCGGTGGCGGAACCTGAGCCTCTGCTGCGCGAGCTTCGTCTTCTACGGCTGGTGGCGGCCGCACTACGTGCTGCTCATGGTCGTCACGGTGGTCATCGACTACGCCGTCGCGCGCTGCATGGGCGACAGGGCGACCGGCCGGCACCGCAAGGCGTGGTTGCTGCTCTCGATCGTCACCAATCTCGGTCTGCTCGGCTGGTTCAAGTACAGCAACCTCTTCGTCGCGACCTGGAACGACTTGGTGCCGTGGCCGATCGAGTGGGAACAGGTGCTGCTGCCCGTCGGCATCTCGTTCTTCACGTTCCAGTCGATGAGCTACACGATCGACGTCTACCGCGGCGAGGTGAAGCCGGTGCGGTCGCTGCTCGACCTGCTGTGCTTCGTGTCGATGTTCCCGCAGCTCGTGGCGGGGCCGATCGTGCGCTACCGCGACATCGCCGAGCAGTTGCACCGGCGCAGCATCGGGCTCGTGAAGTTGAGCGACGGCGTGTTCCTGTTCGCACTCGGCCTCGCCAAGAAGGTGCTCATCGCCGACTCGCTGGCACCGATGGTGAACGCGATCTACGGCCTCGACACGCCGGGCTTCAGTGCGGCGTGGCTCTCTGCGTTCGGCTACTCGATCCAGATCTACTTCGACTTCTCGGGCTACAGCGACATGGCGGTCGGGCTCGGGCTGATGCTCGGCTTCCACTTCCCGAGCAACTTCCTGTCGCCCTACCGCGCGCACAGCATCACCGAGCTGTGGCGGCGCTGGCACGTGAGCCTCAGCACGTGGCTGCGCGACTACCTCTACGTGCCGCTCGGTGGCAATCGGTTTGGCGAAGGCCGGGCGCAGGTCAACGTGGCGATCACGATGCTGCTCGGCGGCCTGTGGCACGGGGCGTCGTGGACCTACATGCTCTGGGGCGGCTGGCACGCGTTCTTCCTCGTGCTCGAGCGGCGCTTGCACAAGCGCTCGCCCTATGCGTGGCTGCCGATGGCCGGTCAGGTCTTCTGCACGTTCCTCGTCTGGACGCTCGGCCTCGTCATCTTCCGCAGCCTGACGATGAGCAAGCTCGGCCAGATGACGAACGGCCTGCTCGGGCTGCATGGTGTCGGCGAGTTGCCGGCCCTCGGTCAGAAGACGCCGTTCGCGTTCGGTGCGTTGGGACTCGGGCTCCTGATCTCGTGGACCCTGCCTCGCAGCGAACAACTCGTGCAGCGGTTCCACCCGCTCGTCATGCTCGGTGCCCTGGTCGTGTTCCTGCTCGCGATCTGCCAGCTGCTCACGAACGACTTCGTGTCGTTCATCTACTACCAGTTCTGACATGACCGCAGACACCGCGAACGAACGTCCGCAGACACCGGCCCAGTGGGCGGTGCGCTGGCACGGGCTCGTGCTCGGCGGGCTGCTCGTCTTCAGCGTGCCGGTCGTGCACCTCGGTTGGCACGTAGTACTCAGCCACGACCAGCCGCCGATCCAGACGCGCAGCCAGCTGCCAGCACCGGTTCCCACCAAGGAGAACGTGCTCGACGGCACCTGGATGACCAAGGAGGAACTCCACCTGCGCGAGGCATCGCCGATCGTCTGGTGGCTGCGCAGCAACTGGAACGAACTGCGCTATCACCTGGGGGTGCCGCAGAGCAATCAGGTGCACTTCGGCAAGGACGAGTGGTTCTTCATCGCGGCGTCGGTCCATCCCGATGTCGCGGCCTTCGAGGCGGCCAGGCCAGCGCGCCGTCGGTTCCTTGGCTCGGTGCGCGACCTCGTCAAGCGGGCTGGCGCCGAGCTCTTCATGATGGTCGTGCCCGACAAGGCGCGCGTGTATCCAGAGCTTGCGTTCGCCGATGGCGTGATGCCGGCGGCGAAGGCGCCCAACTACGCGGCGATCCTCGCCGACCTCGCGGCCGAGGGCATCCCGACCGTCGACCTCGCCGCGGCGATGGCGGCGGCGCGCGCGGCCGACCCGAAGGCGGAACTCTACTTCCGGCGTGACACACACTGGCAACCCGCCGGCGCGCTCATTGGCGGCCAGGCGGCGGCGGCGGCGATCGAACAGCGTTTCGGTGCCTTGCTGTCACCGCGGCGGCCGGTGGAACTCACCGGCTCCATGCAGGTGCGCCTGGTCGGCGATCTGCCCGCGAACTTCGGTATCGGCACGATCGAACTGCCCGACGGTCGCGGTAGCACGCGCACGGTGCCGATGAGTCTCTTGTCCGAGCACCTCGCCGAGACCCGCGAGTACTACGGCGTCGCCATCCGCGACGGGGAACGCACGCTGCCGATGCATGGCGACGATCCCGCTGCGGAGATCCTCCTCATCGGCACGAGCTTCTCGAAGGAGAACGGTGCCCAGGCGTTGTCCCTCTGGCTCGGGCGCCCGGTGCGCACGATGATCCGGCTCGGTGCGGAGGGGCTGTTGCCGCTGCGTGAGGCGAAGCAGGAACTCGAGCAGGGCACGCGCGCGAAGGTCGTCGTCTGGGAACTCGTCGAGCGCGGGTTCTTCGCCGAAGCCTGGCGCGATCCGAAGTGGTGAAGCGGTGCCGCCGAGCTGCCACGGCGGTAGTGCCGTCGTCAGATGTACGTCAGGCCGGTGCGGGATGGGCCCGCGCCAGGTCACGACAACAAGAGGCGGCGGAGGAAGAGGATTCCCACCAGCAGCGCCATCCCGCCCAAGAGTCCGCCATGGACCGCGGCAACCCGACGCGCGGAGTCGCCCAGTCGCCAGACGAGCAGGCTCGACACCAATGCGTAGAAGAGGCCCGCGCCGACCGCGACCGCACCCAGCGCAACCGAGATGCCCGAGCCCAACGTGTGTGAATCCAGGCCGTTCAGGGTCAGGAAACCGCCGAAGCAGATCGCCGGCAACGCGAGCAGCCCAAGGAACAACAGGTGTGCGGTGCGCGGCTTCATCGCGCGTCGACGATACCGGGCGTCATCACGGCAAGGTGGCCAACATTTCCGAGAGGTCGCTCGAGTCGTCCCGCCTCAGGGCAACAAGGTCTCTGGCGATGCGAGCGAGCAATTCATGCATCGCCGCCATCGCGCTGCCTGGGCCACGTCCCTGACCGGCACACCCCGTCCCCATGCTCGGCACCGGGTCGCGTGCGCAGCAACGCGCGCAGCGGCTCTTCGATCGCTTCGTCATCGGCAGCCGGATGCGCGCGGCGCAGGTTCTGTCGCATCATGTCGCAGCCGTAGGCGAACATGTCGAGCGACATCTTGAGCTTCTGTCCCGGCGTCAGCTCGGTTGCGGGTTCGACCTTGGGTCTCGGCACGGGCGATCAGTCTATCGCCGAGCCGTGCGCATGCCGAGCGCAGGCATGGAACCCAGCGCGATGCGTTCCAGGTTCCTCTATCGCGAATCGCCCTTCGCGCACAGGCCATCCGCACCGTCGGCGCCATCCTTGCTCACCAGCGGCTGCGGCGTCGAGATGCTGGCCGGAGCGTTCCGTCCGTCGGAGAGCAGCGTCCACTCGATGGTCACCGCATCCGGCACCACGTCGACGACCAACAGCTTCACGTAGAAGTCGCGCCGGTCGCCGTCCTGGCAGTGGACGACGTACGCGTTGCCCCTCATCGGGGCCAGGCACTTGCTCCATTCCACGCCGATCGGCAATGCGTCGAGCTTGGCCAGCTTCTGTTTGCCCAGGTTGGCGATGCGGTCGTCCCTGACCATGTGCACGTCGCCGTTGTGGCAGTGCCACACGTCCATGCGGTTCTTGCACTCGTCAGGGACGCTCGTGACGTGTGTGAAGGAGAACCCTGACTTGCCATAGCCGTCGTTGCTGGTGCGCGCCTGCAGGGTCACGCGCGCCACCTCCTTGCCGCGGCGATCGTCCAGGCTCTTGCCCTTCACCACGTAGCTCTGCGCCGCTGCAATCACCCAGTCGTCGGCCACGTAGCGCAGCGGCAACTCGCGCTCGTCGGTAGATCTCTCGACGGTGAAGCGCACCACGGCTTCGTCGCCCTTCTCACGTACGCCCACCACCTTGGCCGCTGCCAGTTCCTGCGCGAACGATGCGCGCCAGGCGTCGAGCCTGTTTCCGGCGAAGTCCGCCCGCTTCGCGACGAGTTCCTGCGGCAGCACTCGCTCGAGCGCCGCCGCGTCGTTTGCCGTGAGCAGGCTCTGGATCCGGGGAATGGCCTCACCCGCCTTCGGTCGCTGCTTGGTCTGGGCAAGCAGCATCGGCGCGAAGGCGAGCAAGAGAGAGCAAGCGGACAACGAACGCCGTGAGATCATGGCAACCTCTCCGATGCGGGCATGAGCTGCAGAGACGATGTCCATCGTGCCGAGGTCGGCACGGTAGTCAACGTCTTGGTCCGAGCTGGCCGCCCGCAGCCCGCAGGGCGATACCAGGCGGCGGCGTCTGCTGCCGCAAGGCGTGGTCGGGTGCTGGTCGGGTGCACCTTGGTGGCGAGCCCGGACCTGCTCGGTCTCGTTCCCGCCACCAACGGCACGTCGCGGTCCTAGCTTGCCCTGCCCAACTCGATGGTACTCGCCGGTCAGCTTCTCTACAGACTCCTAGGAGGCCGACGCGGCTCGCAGCCGTGCGAACATCGCCAACAGGTCGCGGCCGCGGTTGCAGCCGCGCTGGACGATCAGCGCCAGCGCCTGCTCGGCAACGCGCAGGTCCTCGGCCGTGGCCACGCGCAACAGCGCCACGATGTCGATGCGGTCCTGCGGCCGCTTCTGGTCGTCCGTGGACAGTGTCTTCAGCGCCAGCAGATGCCCCACGGACGCGACCGGCAGGACGAGCTTCGCCAACACCTGCATCGGACTGGCAGCACCTACGACCTCCGGCTCGATTCCGGCCGTGGCGAACAGCAGATCGACGATCACACCCGGAGCTGATGCATGCTCGAGCCGCACCGTGGCGAGGCGACCAATCGCCTCCTGCTCGATCAGCGCCACGATGCGATAGCCGCGCGCGACCAGGTCGCCGACGATCGACTCGGCCTGTCGGTCGTCCGCGACGGCTACGGCAAGATCCAGGTCGCGCGTGAACCGTGGCTCCGTGCGCGCCGACACGGCGTGGCCACCGACCACTGCGTGTGCCGCCTTCAGGGCAACGAGGTCTCTGTCGATGCGAGCGAGCAACTCATGCATTGCCGCCACCGCGCTGCCTGGGCCACGTCACCGACCGGCCCACCCCGTCACCATGTTCGGCACCGGGTCGCGTGCGCAGCCACGCGCGCATCAACTCCTCGATCGCTTCGTCGCCCGCAGCGGGATGCGCGCGGCGCAGGTTCTGTCGCATCATGTCGCAGCCGTAGGCGAACATGTCGAGCGACATCTTGAGCTTCTGTCCCGGCGTCAGTTCGGTTGCGGGTTCGACCTTGGGTCTCGGCACGGCGCTCAGTCTATCGCCAAGCCGCGCGCATGCCGAGCGTGGGCACGGAACCCTCAGCGCACCTGCACGTGCATGCCACGGGAGTTGACGAGGCCGAGTGGGTTGGCTGCCGCGTCGAACCACGCCCATTGCACGTACAGGTCACCGAAGTACGCCGGCACATCGGGCAGCGAGATGTAGTTGACCGCGGCGCCACTGCCGTCGGTCGGCACCGTCAGCAGGACGATCGGGTCCACGAGCATCGTGCAACCGATCATGCCGAGGAAATCGAGCGGCACGTTGAGCGGAACCGTCCCGGCGGCGAGCAAGGCGATCGAGTTGGCGG
This sequence comes from Planctomycetota bacterium, assembly GCA_043740335.1. Taxonomy (GTDB): domain Bacteria; phylum Planctomycetota; class UBA1135; order UBA1135; family UBA2386; genus DASVAL01. The sequence continues at coordinate 1,889 of JAYUCN010000846.1, read as the reverse complement.
GCACACCCTGCACCGAGACGTTGTAGAACTGGCTGCCCGCGAACGGCGCGTGGCCTTCGCCCAGCACGGGGTTGGCACACGAACTGCCATACAGCACGCTTTGCGCTGCGGGGTCGTAGTCGAAGCGGCGATGGAAGAGTTCGTAGCCCGTGGCCGAGGCCACGTACTCGACATAGCCAGCACTGAACGACGGGCGCGCGCCGGGCAGCGGCGTACCGTCGAAGCAGACGAACGGAAGGAGCCGATCGACGGATGACGTCGTGCTGTAGAGCGTCTGCGACTCGACGACACCGCCCTGGTAGCCGAGCCTGGCGATGCGCGCCGAACGCTGCGTTGGCGAGACCCAGTTGTCCGTCAACCACGTCACGGCCCAGTGGGACTGCGTCGAGTAGTCGTAGGCGATCCTCCCATTGCTGATCGTCGTGTTGGTCAAGGGGACCGTGCCGACCGTGTGCACCGTGCCGAGTGAGAACGTGGTGCCCGACACGTCGAAGCGCTGCGCGCGCAGGCGAACCACGAGGCCCGTCGTGACGGTGTCGACCCAGGTGGCGAGGAAGCGGCCGTTGGTGCCGTCGACCTCGGGGCGGGCGGCGTTCGTCGGGGCCCCTAGCAAGCCGGTGGCCACGACCGCCGGGGTGGTGTTGACCAGCCTTGCCTCGACCCCGATCGTCGAATCGGACGTGACCACGCACCAGGCCGAAGTGAAGGACGCCGCGCGACTGACCGAGATGGTGTTGAACGAACCGGGGATGGTGAAGCTGCTGCCGAGCGAGGGGATCGAAGTGTCCACCGTCTGCAGCGTGATGTCGCCGTCGGCATAGCTGACGAGCAGCGCCGTGTTGCCATCGCGACGCCCGCCGATGCGCGGTTCCAACGTGCCGCCTGCCGGGAACAGGGTCGTGCCGGCACCCGGATTGAAGTTGATGTCGAGCACATGCACGCGCGTGGCAAAGGTGCTCGTGGTCGGGAACTCGCGATAGAACGCCAACACCCAACGATTCGTGCCGACGACTTCCGTCGAGTCGACCGAGCGCGTCATCCACGAGTTGGTGACGTCCTGGAACGCATTCAAGCCGACACCGCCAGCCTCGGTGCAGGTGTAGCTGACCAGGTCCAGGTCGTTCGCCGCGCTGCGCACGATGAACGCCGTGATCGCGGTCGTCGAACCGGGCGCACTCGAGCCAGTCCAGGTCACGTCCGAGATCACGGCGTTGCTGCCGGCACACGCCAGTGCGGTGGTCAGCGGATCGATGGTCAGCGGATAGACGGCGTTCGCGGCGAAGGCAGCGGGCACGTGCAGGCGGATGTGGTCGCCGTCGAAGCTCGTGGCGACCTCGGTCTGCCGGCCCGCGCTGTCGAACGCGAGTGCCTTGCCGTAGCGGATGCGCTCCTCTCCATCCAGCCGGAACGCCAACGCGCCGACGCGCGGGGCCGTGACTTCGGCCTCCAGGTTCGTCGTGACGCGGCCCGTGACGACGATGTCGCCGGGGTGCTGTGGTCGTGCCGCGATGACGAACGTCTGTTCGACGCCGGCGAGGCTGATTTCGTAGACTTCGCGCAGCGACTCGAAGCGGGTCTCGTGCTGCTTCGCGGTCCAGCTCGTCACGCCCGTTCCGAGCGGCAGCGCCTCGTCGCCGGCCGTGAACGATTCGGTCCGCCAGCCCAGCGTCGGGTGCTCGGGCAGGTTCGCCGCGTAGGCGTAGAAATGGAAGCCGTCGTGGAACGAGGCCTTCCAGGTCGGACCGGCGACCCAGACTCCGTACGCGCCGCCGATGGGATCGTCGGGCTGGGTGTGGATCGGCGTCAGCAGGCGCGAGAGGTCGACGGCCGGGCTGCGCGCTGGTGCGGGGCTGTCCTGGGAGGTTGCGAACGTGATGGTCGCGAGCGCT
>JAYUCN010000845.1:0-3173 GCA_043740335.1 Planctomycetota bacterium | reverse complement strand
GTTCTGCAGGACTTGATCGTGGCCGACCAACACCAGGTAGTGGACTGGTGAAGCGTCCGCGACAACAACGGTCATCGTTGCCGAACGAGCTTCAGGAGGCTCTCGACTTCCGCCCGTTGCTCCTCAGGGGAGGGGAGGTCTTCGGTGACGCTGTGCGCCTTCAGGACTGCATCTGCTTCGAAGCGAGTCAAGCCAAGCGCTTCCGCGAACTCGTGATGGGTCAGCTTTGCCTGCCGGAACAGCTCGACGAGGGCAGCTTCCTTCGTCGCCCGGTCCAAGTTGCCGAGGGAAGCGCGAAGTCGCTGCTCGAGGTGTTCGGGTAGTTCGAAACGGATCGCCATCTGTGCTCCTGCCCTCGATGCTAGCACGTTTCCTCGCGCTGAGCATCGCCCCGCAACCTCGCGACCTCCTGACGCCGAGGAAGCGCGCCTGGCCCGCACGGCGACGACGTCACCTGGGGCGAAGCGATTGACGGGCAGTCCGTCGGCGCGGCTCGGCCGCTTCCCCGAACAGGTCAGGCTCGTAGCGGGACCAACCGCACCTCGAGCCTGTGGTTGAGGGCATCTGCAATCCGCTGCAGCATCGTCAGGGACCTCCCTTCGTAGTCGGCATCCTCCAGCCGCGAGATGACACTCTGGGTCGTGCCGATCAATTTCGCGAGCTGGGCCTGGGTGAGATCGGCGCGTTCGCGCGCTGCGAGAATCATCTCGGCTGCACGGACGTTGAGTTTCTGCTCCTCGACGGCCTTGCGGAGTTTGGGGTCTTGCCCCGTGATCCGGTCGAGGATGCGACGGGCATTGCGTCTCTTGGTGCGCTTGGTCGTCTTGGCCATGGGGGTCACTCCTTGTAGGTGTGCTGCTTCTGGTTCGCCGCGAAGGCGGGGCCCGATCCGCGAACCCGCGGTCTCGCGCAGCGGCGTTGACGCCAGCCCCACCGTACTCGACCGCGTCGCCTCACCAAGGAACCCCGGCTCCGCCGCAGCAACGAGCATCGCGTCGAGCCGGCGCCGCAGCTCGGCCTTGCCGGCACACTCGCGATCGAGGAACCCGCCCCGCTCCGCCGGCGGCAGATCCAGCGCCCCGTCGAAGATGCGACGCACCTCTGCTTCACGATCGTCCATGTGTGCTCCGTGACGTCAGTCCGGTTCCGACTCGATCGCGTCCTTGAGCCAGCCGCGCGCGTAGGCCCACGAACGTTTCACCGTCGGTGCCGAGATGCCCAGGGTCGCCGCCGTCTGTTCGATCGACAGCCCCGCGAAGTAGCGCAGCCGCACGATGGCGGCCGCCTGGGCATCCACCTTCTCAAGGCGAAGGATCGCCTCGTCGAGGATCAGAAAGCCCGCGGTTTCCCGTTCCGAACTGAGATCCGGCAGCGTGTTGAGTTCGATCGCCGCGCGCCGTGCACCCGGACCGCCGCGCTTCTGCGCCCCGCGGATGCGCGCTCGCCCTGCAGCTGCCGTTCGTGAGCGCAACGCGCCGGGCGCGATGGGGCCCGGATCGGGTAGCATGGACACGATCACCATGCGTTCCCTCGCCACGTTCTGCACGATTCTCGCCTTCCCCGCTTGCCTGCCGGGCCAGAGTAGTTGCCTCGACCAGTCGTACGTGCCGACGGCGCTGACGAACGGACTCGAGGTCACCCAGAACCAGCCCGTCACGCAGACCTTCCTCGCCGGCCGCACCGGCCAGCTCGTGCAGGTCGAGGTCGCGCGCATCCGCCACCACAACGGCATCTCGACGAACCCACTCACCGTCGCCATCGTCACGACGGATGCCTCGGGCACGCCGACGACGACGGTGCTCGCGAGCGTGACGTTCCCGCCGGCGGCCATCCCGACCACGATCGCGCCGCTGCTCGTCGACTTCGGCGCGGCCAACGTGCAGGTGCAAGCCGGACAGTTGCTCGGGCTCGCGCTCAGCAGTCCGAATGCGCCGGGCACGCCGAGCTACGCGTGGTGGGGTGAGGCTCCAGGTGGCGGGTATGCCAATGGCCAGGTCTTCATCCAGCAGACGCTCGCGCTGTCGGTGTGGGACCTCGCGTTCCAGACCTGGGTGTCCGTGCCCGCGAGCTGGTCGAACTACGGTGCGGGCCATCCGGGCACGAACGGCATTCCGAGCCTCTTGTCGTCCGGCAATCCTGTGCTCGGCACGACGCCGAACCTGCTGCTCGGCAGCTCGGTGAACGCGGCGACGATCGGGGCAGTGTTCTTCGGTGTGATGCAGGCGAACGTCGTGACACCGTGGGGTGGCACGGCTCTCGTGCTGCCGCTGACGAGCCTCGGGTTGATCGTGCCGCCTTCCGGCGCGCAGATCGCGTTCCCGTTGCCGATGAACTCCGCGTTCTGCGGTCTGCAGGTGTTCATGCAGGGTGTCGTCATCGACGCCGGCGCCTCGCAGGCGATCGCGTTCACGCCGGGTCTGGCCTACGTGCTCGGCGATTGAGGCGATCGACGCACGCTGTGCGCATTCCCGCGCGACTTCGCCCCGGTCGTCACCATCGTCGGGGCGCGACGACGTCGAACGGCAACGCGCCTTCCGGTCCGCGCGCCTGACTGCACTCGCGCAGTGGCTGGCGCGGCCGTGAGCGCGCGCGCTGGCGTCTCACAGCGACGAGCGGACATGGCGCCGCCCGCAAGAACACGAGGCCGCCCGGCGCCGGGTCGAGGGCGACGTGTTGCATGTCGAGTTGGCGGAAGGGCTGGCCGGGACCAGCATCGCATCAGCTGGCAGACGTCGACGGCCCGTTCAGGACGTGCACGTCACGCCATACCAGGCGAGCCACGGTGATCGCTTCCTCGACCGAGTTGCCTTCGACGACGGTCCTCGATCCGTCGGCGTAGTACCACCGGAAGTGGCCATCGGGCGTCGGTCGCAGGAAGACGTCGTGCCGAGCTTTGCCGAGGTGGATCAGGCTCGGCGGTACCGGGATCGAGAGGTGGGCGAGATCCGGTGCAGTGTGCAGAACGACCATGGGAGGGACCTCCAGGTCAAGGCTCCCATCGTAGCGCGTTCACCGCCCGTTGCCGACCCGCCCCCGACCGTGTGTGGTGGGGAGCATGGCAACCTTCGCGCGGCTCAGAGTCCGACCGTGATCTTCGTGCCGTTGCTCGCCGCCAGACCGAGCGTCGTCGCGGTGGAGAACGACACTCCCTGCGCCGCCAGCTTGCTGCCGGC
>JAYUCN010000844.1:0-7707 GCA_043740335.1 Planctomycetota bacterium | reverse complement strand
TGAACGCGATCGTCGATCCGGACCGGCGCGAAGGCAAGTCGCCGTCAGTTCGGCACGATGCCGTGCGCAGCGGACACGCTACCGGACCTGCCGCCCCGCAAGCAGGAAGCCGAGCATCGCGAAGGCGCCGCACGCTCCGCAGGACCACCACAACGCGTCCGATCCGGCTGTGTCGTAGAGCGCGCCGCCAAGCAGCGGCGCGAGTACGAGCGCGAGGCAGAACGTCATCCCGTAGGCACCGTTGTAGGAGCCACGTGCATGCGCAGGCGCGTGGTCGTTGACGTGCGCACCGAGCATCGGCATCTGGAGCAGTTCGCCGCCGGCGACCACGATCATCGCGATCACGACGGCGGCAGCACCGAACGGCAGCAGCATGCACAGGTAGCCGACCCCGACGATCAGCGCACCCAGCGCGACGATCGGCAGTGCCTTGCGCCCGCGCAGCAGGTGCACGGTCGGCATCTCGAACAGCGAGATCATCACGGGGTTGATCGCGAGGAACCAACCGATCTCCGACTTCGCGTAGCCGCCATGTTCCTCGAGGTAGCGCGTGCCGGTCGTGAAGTACTGCATGAACGCCATCAACACGATCAGGTTGGCGGCCATCAGGCACAGGAAGTGTCGGTCGCGGAACGGACGGCGCGCGTCGTCGACGTCCCGCGGCGGTGGCGTCGGATGCCAGTGGCGGAGGCGCGTCGCGAGCCACAGCGCGGCAAGCGCACAGGTCGCCCCATCGGCGACGAACATGAGTCGGAAGTCGACCAGCACGAGGTAGCCGCCGATCGTCGGGCCTAACGCCCAGCCCGCGTTCATCGCCAGGCGATTCAAGGACAGCGCCTTGCGCCGCAGGGACGGTTCGCAGCTGATCGCGACGGCGGTGAGGCTGCCGGGCCGGAAGGCGTCGTTGAGTACGCCGAGCACGCACACGGCGATCGCGAGCAGCACCGGACCCTGGACCTGCGTCATCAGCAGCATCCAGACGCCGGTGGAGCCGAGCGTGACGACCTGCGTGCGCACGGGGCCGAGCCGGTCCGTGAGCCAGCCGCCCAGCCAGCTGCCGACGAAGGCGCCGACCCCGTACGCGCTCACGAACGCACCGGCCTCGGTGGCGGAGTAGCCGAACCGTTGCTTGAGGTAGAGACCGAGGAACGGCACCACCATCGAGCCGCAGCGGTTGATGAATCCGGCCGTGCACAGGAGCCACGTCACCGACGGCAGACCGCCGAAGGCGTCGCGGTAGAGCGCTGCGATGCCGCGGAACGGACTGCCAACCATCAGGTGCGCCGCAGCGCCTGCGTCGGCGTGAGGCGGGCCGCACGCAGCGCGGGCCAGGCGCCACCGAGGATCCCGAGCAGCAGCGCCACGATCACCGCGACGATCCCTACCGTCGCTGTGAAGCGGAACGGGAACGCGATGTCGGTGAACGTCGCGAAGTTCGTGGTGCCGGTCTGCATGCCGTTCAGCGGCAGCACGAACAGGCAGCCCAAGGCACCGCCGCAGAGGCCGAGCAGTGCGGATTCGAGCAGGAACGAGACGAAGATGGCCCAGGGCCGGAAGCCGGTCGCGAGCAGGATGCCGATCTCGTGCGTGCGGGCTGTGACCAGCGACAACATCGAGTTGGTGCCCGTGAACACGGCACCGATGCCCATCAGCACGGCGAGGAACCCCCCCATGACCGAGAGCATGCCCGACAGCATCTCGGTCTGGTTGCTGAGGTAGGTCACCTCGTCTTGGACCTTGGCCGGCGTGCGCGCATCGTCGGCGAGGCGGTCGTTCACCTGCTTGGCCGAGATGCCGGGCTTCAGCTTCGCTAGGATCCGGCTGTACTGTTCGGCCTTGAGCGCCTGGCGCATGCGGTCGACGTCGCCCCAGATCTCGCTGCGGTAGCTGCCGCGCGCGTCGAACACGCCGACGACGCGGAACGGCGTCAGGTTGATCACGAGCACGTCGCCGACGTGGCAGTTCTGGATGCGATCGGTCATCGCCGAGCCGACGATCACCTCGTCGGTGCCGGGCGTGAAGCGACGACCGCCGGCGCGGATCTTCACGTCGTCGCCGTGGATCAGGAACGTCGCCGTCTGCACGCCGCGCAGCGGCACGTTGGTGACGCCGCCGTCGGTCTTCGGCAGCGCCACGGCGAGGAACGACTCGGCCGCGGCGAGCGGGGCGCCGCTCGCGTCGGTGTCGATCTCGGGCGTTTCCTTGAGCACGATCTGCGCGCGTTCGAGGTCGAATGCGCTCTGCCCTTCGGACTCGGCGCCGGGGCGCAGGAAGATCGCGAGGTCCGAACGGCCGCCCTGGGTCTGCACGGAAGTGAATCCCTGTTGCAGGCACAGCATGCCGGCGAGCACGCCCGTGGTGGCGCTGATCGAGAGCACGGCGAGCAGCGTCGAGCCGCGGCGTTGCCACAGACTGCGCGCGTTGTAGGCGAACGGTACGAGAGCCATGTCAGGCGTCCTCCCGGAGTGCTTGCACGGGTACGAGGCGCATGGCGCGCAGGGCCGGTGCCAGGCCCGAGACCAGCCCGAGCACGGTGGTCAGCACGAGCCCCTCCGCGAGCAAGGTCGCGTCGATCGCGAAACCGGGCGCCCAGGCCGCCAGCGCGGGCCCCATGGCGACCTCGAACAGCTTGGCGAGGCCGATGCCGAGCAGCGATCCGACCGAGACGAGCACCAGCGATTCGAGGATCAACGAAGCGCCGAGCCGGCGGTCGGAAAAACCGAGCGCCTTCATGATGCCGAGGTCGCGCGTGCGCTCGCGACTGGCCATCATCATGGTGTTGAGCACGGCGAAGAAGATCGCGAACAGCACCGCACCGCCGATCGACCGCAGCAGCAGCGGGATGTTGCCCATCATCGACACGAACATGCGATTGAACTCGGCCTCGGTGGTCGTGCGCACGCGCTGCGGGCCGTTCTCGAACAGCGCGTCGACCGCGGTCATCACGGTCTCGGCGCGCGCTCCTTCCTGCAACTGGATCGTGTAGGTGCCGACCCCGCGCGGACCCTCGGCGGCGTGCTGTTCGAGCGCTTCGCGCAGGTAGTCGAAGTGGAAGAACATGGTCTGGTCGTCGAAGTTCTTGCGCACAGGCGTGTAGATCGCGCGCACCGTGAAGGTCCAGGGGTCGACACCGCTGCGACCGCGCGGGAACCACATGCTGATCAGCGGCACCGTGTCGCCGACCTTCCAGCCGTACTTCGCGGCGAGGCCCTTGCCGATCACGCAGGCGTCGCGCTGCTTGCCGAAGTCGCCGTAGTCGCCGTCGACGATCGAGACCTCGGGGTAGATGGCGAGGAACCGGTCGGCTTCGATGGCGAACTGCGCGAAGAAGCCGCCGGCGGGCTCGCGGTAGTAGCCGCCGAACCACTGGAACTTGGTGGTGTCCTTGACGCCTTCGACCTGTCGGATCTTCTGTTCGTAGGCGATCGGCAGGTCGACGAACAGGCTGACCTGGCTCATGACGACCAGCCGGTTCTGCGCGGCGAGGTCGACGGCCGCCGTGAAGCCGCGCGCGGTCGCGTCGATCATCGTCAGCAGGGCCAGCGCCAGAGCCACCGACAGCACGGTCAGCAGCGACCGGATCGGGTGGCCGAGCAGGTTGCGCAGCAGCAGTTTCCAGGGCATGCCTCAGCTCCTCGCCTTGCCGGCGACGGCGCTCTGCCCGTTCTCCTCGATGCGGCCGAGCTTGCCCTTGTCGAGATGGATCACCTTGTCCGCGTAGCTCGCCGCCTGCGGGTCGTGCGTGACCATCAGCACCGTCTTGCCGAGTTCGCGGTTGAGGCGCTGCAGCAGCTCGAGCACCTGGTCGGCCGTGACGCGGTCGAGGTCGCCGGTCGGCTCGTCGGCGAGGATGATCTTGGGATCGCTGGCGATCGCGCGCGCGATGGCGACGCGCTGCTCCTGGCCACCCGAGAGTTCGCGCGGCTTGTGGTCCATGCGGTCCGAGAGGCCGACCAGTTCGAGCACGCGTTCGGCCTGGGCACGGCGCTGTCGCTTCGACAGCCGCGTCAGCAGCAGCGGTAGTTCGACGTTCTCGCGCGCCGTCAGCACGGGCAGCAGGTTGAAGCCCTGGAACACGAAGCCGACGTTGCCGGCGCGCCACTGCGCGAGTTCGCCGCCCGTGAGTTCGGCGAGGTCGGTGTCGCCGACGACGACGTGGCCGCTGTCGGCGTGGTCGAGGCCGCCGATGAGGTTCAGCAGCGTCGTCTTGCCAGAGCCCGACGGACCCATGAGCGCATGGAATGTGCCGGCGGCGATCTGCAGGTCGAGTTCGTCGAGCACCTTGAGGGCTTCGCCGCCGCGGTGGTAGGTCTTGGTGACGGAACGGATGTCGATGGCTGCGGCCATGGCGGGTGTGAGACGGGGACTGGATGGGAAGCGGAATCAGTTGTCGACGAGACGCACGCGGCCGCCGTGCTGCATCGAGGGCGGGGGATCGATGACGATGCGCTGGCCAGCGGCGAGGCCCGCGTCGATGGCGACGCGACCGCCCTTGCGTTCCCCGGCGGTCACCGCGGCGAACCGCACCGTGTCGCGCTCGACGACGAAGGCGCCCATCGTGCCACCGATCTGCACGATGGCGTTCTCGGGCACGACGATCGTGCGGGATCTGGTCGCGGTGGCGCCAGCAGTGGTGGCCGGTGCCTGCTCGTCGGCGGGGCGGAAGACGACGCGCACGCCCATCTCGGGGCGCAGGCGTTCATCGCGCTGCTGCAGGCGCACGCGCACCTCGATGGTCGCTTTGACGCGATCGGCGGTGGGCCAGATGCGATCGACGACGCCCTCGTAGCGAACGTCGGGGAACGCATCGAGGAAGACATCGGCCGGCGCGCCTGCATGCACGGACGCCAGCGTCGTCTCGGGCACGTGCGCCTGCACCTCGAGCGAGTCGAAGTCGACCATCGTGCACACCGCACCGCGCGCGTTGCCGCCGCCCTGCACGTTCGGCGACACGACCTCGCCGACTTCGGCGTCCTTGAGCACGACGATGCCGTCGAACGGGGCGCGTACGTCGGTCTTGTCGAGGGTCGCCTGCGCCTGGTCACGGGTTGCGGCAGCGACATCGCGCTGGGCCTTGGCGACCGTCAGGTCGGCAGCGGCAACCAGCAGGCGCTGGCGCGCGGTCGCGGTCGCGCTGCCACTCGCCGCCACGGCCGCCTCGAGGGCGGCCAGCCGGGCTTGCGCGGCATCGAGGTCGGTACGGGCCCGCTCGATGTCGCGCGGCGAACCGATGCCCGAGCCGAGCAGATCCTCGGCGCGCTGCAGTTCGCTCTTCGCCCAGACGAGGTTCGCCTTCGCTTCGTCGCGCTGGGCGGCGGCGGTCACGGTCGCGGCTTCGGTCTGCGCCAGCTCGGCGTGGCTCGTCTGCTCGGCGGCTTCACTGCGCTGCACGCCGGCGGTCGCGGCGGCGACATCGGCCGTGGCGCGCTGCAGCGCGGCGCGGTATTCGTCGGCGTAGAGGCGCGCCACGATCTCGCCCTTCTTCACCACCGAACCCTCGCGCACCGCCAGTTCGACGATGCGGCCCGGTACGTCCGACGACAGCGCGGCGCGGCGGGCCGCGACGATGTAGCCGTTCGCGGCGGTGCCGCGCACGGCGGCGGCCGCCGCCGGCGCCACTTCGCTGACCACGAACGTGCGCACCTCGGGCAATCGCATGCGGTCGACAAAGCCAGCCAGGCCCGGCCAGAACAGCCAGGTGGCGGTGCCGAGGGTGCCGAGCAGCAGGAACCGCAGCGGCCAGGGGCTCGTGCGACGACGGGCGGAAGTCGGCGGCTGGCCGCGTTCGATCTTGAGGCTCTGCAGGTCCAAGGGGCGGGGCTTCTGCGCGTGCGAAGGGTGCCCAGGATAACGCATGCAGGCTCGAAATGCCGCCGCCCTGCCGTATGGTTCGGCCATGGTCGTGCCGGTCGTGCGCCGCATCCTGGTACCCGTGGAACTCGCCGAGACGCGCGCGCCCGACCTCGGCTATGCGATCGGTCTCGCCGCCCAGATGAGGGCCGAACTGCTGCTGCTCGCGGTCATCGACACGCCGGCCACCGTCAACCTCATCGGGCGCCACCGCGCGATGGCCGGCGGCAGCCGGGACTTCGACAAGGCGTTGCAGGAGGAAGTGCAGCTCATGCTCCAGCAGATGGTGGACAGGGCCGCCGAGGCCGGTGTGCACGCACTTGGCCACCTCACGTTCAGCGAGGACGTCGAGGAACAGATCCTCAAGGAAGCCCTGGTGCAGAAGGTCGACCTGATCCTGGTCCGTTCGCACGGGCGCTCGGGCATCATGAAGGCGCTGCTAGGCAGCACCGCCGGCGAGATCCTGAAGGCTGCACCGTGCCCGGTGCTGGTGGCGCGCTCGTGAGGGCGAATGGCCAGAGCGGCGGGGGCGGCAAGGGCCAGAAGAGTGGCGGCGCGGGCCGCTCTGCGCGCGCGACGGGTCGCGTCAGCACCCGCGCCCGCAGTGAGCGCGCCAGGTCACAAGCGAGATCGGGCGGCGGCGGTCTCGCCGCGGCGAACGGTCCGTTGCTGGTGCCTGCAGGGGACCTGCGCTGGACCTGCGCGCCGATCAAGCCGTCGGGCACGCCGCCGACCGCGGCGTTCCTGCTCGGCCAGGATCGGCCGATGGCGGCGCTGCGCACGGGCCTGTCGATCCACGCCCAGGGCTACAACCTGTTCGTCTCGGGTCTCATGGGTTCGGGCCGCACGGCCGTCGTCGAACTGCTGCTGCGCGACATCCAGCCGGTCTGCCGTCTGGTGCCCGATCGGGTCTTCGTGCACAACTTCCGCGAACCGAACCGGCCGCTGCTGGTGTCGCTGCCCACGGGCCGGGCCGCGGCCTTCCGCGACGAACTGCAGGACCTCGGCCGCACGCTGCACGCAGCACTCCAGAGTGCCCTGCGGTCGCGGCCGCATCGCATGTCGCGCCGCGTCGTGCTGCGCGCCAGCAGCAGCCGCGAACGGCGCATCATGGACGCGCTCCAGCGGCAGGCGCAGAAGCAGGGCTGCGCGCTGGTGCGCTTCCAGGCCCAGACCGGCGCTTCGACTGCGGACATCTACCCCGTCGTCGATGGCGAGCCGATCACGCTCGACGCGCTGTCGGCGCTCGCGATCGAGGGCAAGGTCGCGGAAGAGCAACGCACCTCGCTGCTGCGGCAGCGCGAGCAGTTGCTCGAGCGGCTCGACGAAGTCAACGAGCGTGTGCGCGAGGAACAGGCGCGCATCGAGGGCGAACTGCGCACGATGGATCGCAAGCTCGCGTGGCAGGTGCTGCAGGCCCACACCAAGGACTTCCTGCGCCGCTGGCCACAGCCCGAGGTCGCCGACTGGCTCGACGCGGCCGGCGAGTTCGTCGAACGGCATCTGCACCAGTTCGTGTCGGTCGAGACCGAAGGCGACGACGAACAGAAGCTCGCCGAGTTGCCGGCACCGATTCCCGGCGAGGCGCGCTTCGCCGAGTTCGCTGCCAAGATCGTCAAGACGTCGTTCAGCGAGGTGTGCCCCGTCGTCATCGAGACGAACCCGACCTACGGCAACCTGTTCGGCACCATCGCATCGCCGCCGGACGGGGCGAGCGCCGGGCCTCAGCACATCAACCCAGGCGCCATGCTGCGCGCCGAAGGTGGCTACCTCGTGCTGCGCTGCCTCGACGTGTTGCGCGAGAACGGCGTGTGGCCGCAGCTCAAGCGCACGCTCCAGACGGGCCGGCTCGAGATC
>JAYUCN010000843.1:0-3183 GCA_043740335.1 Planctomycetota bacterium | reverse complement strand
CGTGGCTACGAGGAAGGCGGCGCGCTCGCGGATCTGACGAAGGAACGGTGGCTCGACGTCGACGTCGTGCTCGGTGTGACGGGAGACAGCGTGCTCACGGGTGCGCACCTCGAGCGCTGGCTCTCGGAAGGGACGAAGGACACGCTCGTGCTCGCGAGCGGCTCGACGAAGAAGGTCGAGTTCCGCGACGTCATGGAGTGGTTCGATGGGCTGCTGCGCAACGACGACGCGCGCATCGCGGGGCGGCCGGTGACGATCGCCGTGGAGGAGCTGCTCGATCCGCGCACGGCGCGCGTGTACGGCCACCGATGGAAGTTCCAGTTCGCCGATGGGCGGGCGCGGGCGGTGTGGGCGCTCGGCAACCTGACGCCGATCAACTTCCTGTTCTATGGCGTCGCGACCGAGCTCATCGACGAGGTGCTGGCGGAGCTGCTGTCGTTGACGCTCGGCGCGGTGCGTCGCGCTCTGCGAGGCGTGCGGGAGCTGCGGCTGCTGGCGGTCGATCGCGATGTCGACGCGAATGCCGAGCCGCTCGTGCAAGCACCGGTGCGCTGACGCGTCGCGACCGCTGCGGTAGGATCGCCCGCCCCATGCGCACGTCCTCCCGCCTGTCGTGGCTGTTGCTCGCTTCGTTCCTGCCCGCACAGCAGCACGTTCCCGTCCCCGATCCAGCCACCGTGCAGCGCTACGGGCCGGCCTACAGGTATCCGCAGGACGGCTGGATCATGCTGCACATCGAGGGCAAGCCGTACGACCGCGGCTTCCAGCACGGCCATCTGCTCGCCGAGGAACTGACCCGCATGATCCGCATGCTGGGCAACCACCGCGCCCGCGGCAGCGCCGAGGACGGTTGGAAGAACGAGCGCCTGCTCTGCAACGCGCTGTTCCTGCGCGGCTACGAGCCCGAGTACCTCGAGGAGATGCGCGGCATCGCCGATGGCGCCAACGACGCCGGTGCTTCGATCTTCGGCCGCCGTCTCGACGTCGTCGACGTCGCCGCCGTCAACTCGTCGGTCGAAACGATGTGCCTCGAGGACAGCCTGGACGGTCTGCCGACCGGACTCGAGGACAAGACCTTCGTCACGCCGGGGCAGAAGAAGGGCGACCACTGCTCGGCGTTCGCGGCCACGGGCCCGGCGACCAAGGACGGCAAGATCGTCTTCGGCCACATCACCATGTTCTTCCTGCCGTTCGCCGAACTCGGCAACGTCTGGCTCGACGTGCAGCCCGAGCAGGGCCACCGCGTGCTCATGCAGACCAATGCCGGCGGCATCTGGAGCGGCATGGACTGGTACCAGAACGACGCCGGCATCCTGCTCACCGAGACCACGATCGGCCAGACGCGCTTCGACAAGAACGGCCTGCCGCTGGCGTCGCGCGCCCGCCAGTCGATGCAGTACGGCGACAGCATCGACCAGGTCGTCGAGATCCTCGGCAAGGGCAACAACGGTCTCTACTCGAACGAGTGGTTGCTCGCGGACATCAAGACCAACGAGATCGCGATGTTCGAGCTCGGCACCGCGGCTGTGAAGCTGTGGCGCAGTTCGCGCGACGAATGGGTGGCCGGCACCAAGGGCTTCTACTGGGGCTGCAACAACGAACGCGAGCAGACGATCCGTCTCGAGCAGGTGGCGTCGATCGCCGACCGGCCGCGGGACTTCACCTGTCATCCGAGCGACCGCGACTGCAAGTGGCTCGAACTGTTCGATCACTGGAACGGCAAGATCGACGCGAGCTTCGCCAAGACCGCGTTCACGACGCCGCCGCTGGCCGCGTCGCACTCGTTCGACGCCAAGTTCACGACCACCGAGATGGCCGGCCGGCTCCAGAGCATCGGACTGTTCGGCACGCCCCTCGGTCACACCTGGATGCCGAGCAAGGAACAGGTCCGCCAGTACCCCGAGATCACGCCGCTCGTGCATCACGACTGGTCGTTGCTCGGGCCCGCCGACGTGGCGCGCGCGCCGAGCGACGCCGTCGATCTCGCGTTCGCTGAAGCCGGCAAGGACGACGGCGACGACGACCGGGCCGAACCGCCGCCGGCCTGGCGCGGCTCGTTGCTGCCGGCGACCGATGCCGACCTGTGGCTGCCGATCGCGTTCGCAGCGCACGAGCATCTGGTCGCGGCGGCGAAGGACCTCGCCGCGGACGAGCAACAGGATGAGCGGGCGCTTTCGACCTTCCACATGCGTGCGCGGTGGCAGCACGCCGTGCACGCTCTCGGCAAGGACGTGGCGCTGTCGGCACTGCGGCCCGATCCGCGGCGCCGCGAATGGTTCGACCTCGCCACGGCCAAGGGCACGCTCTTCTTGGACGAGCTGCGCGTCATCCTGGGTGATCCGGAGTACGTCGCCTGCATGGATGCGTTCGGCCGCGCCCACGCCGGCCAGCGCGTGCAGACGGCGGACTTCATCGCCCACGTCGAGAAGGCCGCGGGCCGCAGTCTGGCGGCGCTGAGCAAGCGCTGGCTCGACGAGACCCCGAACATGGGCGCACCGGTGTGGTCGATCACCGCGTTCGAGGAAGAGCCCGAGCAGGCGCTGATCGTCTACGGCACGGCGCGCGAGGCGCCGACCAACCGCGAAGCTGCGGAACTGCTGCAGCGCCGCGTCGCCGCCGTCTGGCACAACTTCGACATTCCGCTCGTCGCCGACCGCGACGTCACCGACGCGCAGATCCAGAGCCACCATCTCGTGCTGGTCGGCCGGCCGAGCAGCAACACGCTGGGGGCGAGGCTGCAGAAGGAAGCGCACACAGCGTTCCCGGTCGTCTTCGGCAGCGACTCGTTCGCCGTCGCGGGTGCGACGTACGGGCACGAACACTCGGCGGTGATCGCCGCCGGCAGCAACCCGCGCAACGAGCGGTTCTCGGTCGTCGTGTATGCGGGCCTGTCGAGCGAGGCGACGCGCGAACTTTGTCAGCAGCGTCCGGATGACTGCGAAGTGATGGTGGTGCCGCACGGCGGGCGGCCGCGGTCGCTCGCGGTCACGGGCGCGGCGGTGCGCAGCAGCAACGCGTCGGCGCACAAGAAGACGGCTGGTCGCTGAGGCTGCGCGGGCGCGCGTCGGTGCGCGGACCGTTCACTCGGGTCTGGATCTCAGCCTGAGCAGCGAGGCGAGTTGCGCGCAACTGGTTGTGCCCGGCGTGATCGAAGTTCGCAAGATGTTGTAAATATGTGACTTG
>JAYUCN010000842.1:0-3183 GCA_043740335.1 Planctomycetota bacterium | reverse complement strand
GCAGGTCGTCGCGCTGCACGCGCGGTTCGGCAAGCTCTCCGACGGCAGTCTCGCGATCGACGTGCGCGAGTGCGTGCGCGCACACCTCGCGGTGCGGGCGGACGCCGCGCTCGGTTGGCAGACGATGCGGCGCGAAGCGCTGGCCTGGTGCGAGTACACGATCGAGCGCATCCAGCTCGGCGAAGATCGCAAGGCGAGCGCGGCGCGCACCAGGCGCGTCGAGGTACGGGAGCAGTTCCTGCGGTGGGTCAACCCGCGGTTCGACGCCGGCGCCCTGTTGCTCACCGGGGTGACGGACGTACCGGTGCACCGACAGCCAGCGATCGCGGCGCTGGAGGAGAACCTTCGCCGGCAAGACATCCCACTAGCGGAGCTCGACGCGAAGGGCGCGGCCGGGCCCGCGACCGCAGCGGCGCTCGGCGCGTCGTTGGCCGCACAGTTGTGGGATCTGCACGCCGAGTTTCCGGGCGGTCAGGTCGAGACGCTTGCGGCGCTGCGTGCGGTCGCGAGGTGAGCTTCCGTTCGCTGTATGCGGTCCGTGAGTTGTTCGCGTGCAGAACGAGCACGATCGGCCTGGCTCGCTACACTGCCGCCCCCTCCGCCAACTCCTTCCCGCACCAATGAATCGCCTTCCCACCGCGGCTGCCTGCCTGTTCGGCTTCGCCACGTGCGTCGCCGCCCAGTCCTTCACCTACCCCGACTTCAGCAGCATCGCGTCGCTGTCGTTGCTCGGCAACACCGCACAGAGCGGCACCGTCCTGCGGCTCACGGCGAACACCAGCAACCAGACCGGCTGGGTCTGGCGCCAGACCGCGATGCCCGTCGTCGCCGGCTTCGACACGACGTTCTCGTTCCGCATCACGCCACCAACCGTCGGCACCAAGGCCGAAGGCATGGCGTTCGTGCTCCACGACGATCCGAACGGTGTGGCCACGCAGGGCGGCACGGTGTGGGGCATGGGCTACGGCAACGGCTTCAACGGTGCCGTCGGCATCCGCAACTCGATCGCCGTCGAACTCGACACCTACCAGGATCCGTTCCTCAACGACACGAGCGCCAACGAACTGACGATCCACACGCGCGGCGCGCAAGGCAACCACGAGGACGAGACGTACTCGATCGCGCGCAACACGCCGGCCACGATCCTCAGCAACGGTCAGGTGCACACGCTGCGGATCCGCTACGTGCCGGGCACGATCGAGGTCTTCGTCGACGGTGCTGCGACCGCCGCGATCACGCGTGCCTACAGCCTGACTCTGGGCGGGCTCTACGCCAACAACACGGTCGCTCCCGCGCCGACACTCGTGAACGGCACCGCTTTCCTCGGCTTCTGTGCGACCACCGGTGCGGGCACGTTGACCGAACTCGTCGAGATCCTGTCGTGGACGTGGACCTCGACGCCGCTCAAGGATCCGTGCTACGCGGGCAGCCTCGGCCAGAACGTGCTGACCATCGATGGCAGCACCGGCGGGTCTCTGCGCACGGTCAACCTCGCGACCTACCAGCCGTTCGCGATCGCGCTGCAGTCGCCGACCGCGTTCGGGCCGGGTGCGCCCTACGTCCTCTTCCTGTCGTTCGCGCCCAATCCCGGCGCACCGGGCACGGCGCTCGGGTTCGGTTCCATGTGCATGCCGGTGCTTCCCGCGGGTCCGACCGAACACGTGTTCGCCGACACCTTCGGCATTTTCCCCGCCCTGCTGCCGGGAGCACCCGCGCCGTTCACGTTCGCGTTGCCGCCGGGCCTGGTGACCTCCCAGCTGGACGTGACGTTGCAGGCCGTCATCGCCGGATCCTCGAGTCCCTTCACGCTCGGCGTCACGAACGCGATCGACCTGAAGTTTGCGCCGTCGCTGCCGCCGACCATCACGTCGGTCACGCCGCTCAGTGCGCTGCCAGGACAACCGATCACGGTGACGGGCACACGCTTCGTGCCGGGCTTCCTGCTCGTCGTGAACGGCGCGCTCGTCACGCCGACGACGAGCTCGACCGTGCAGATCGTCTTCCCGTATCCGGCGGGCCTCTCGTGCGGCTCGCAACTGTCGGTCATCAACCCGGACAGCCAGGGCGTCACCGTACCCTTCAACCCGACGCCGACGGTCACGAGCACGCTGCTCGGCAGCGGCACTGCCGCCGGCAACCAGACCTTCGTCATCCTGGGCACCGGATTCTCGACCGGAACGACCGTGACGATCGGCGGAGCTGCGGCCGTGGTGTTGTCGGTCGCCGCAACGGTGATCAGCGTGCGCACGCCGCCGGGAACGCCCGGCGTTGCACAGGTCGTGATCACGACACCGGGTGCCTGCCAGGCGACGACGAGCTACACGTACCTGTGAGTCACGACGGTCTGGGGAGACTCACCTCCGCTCGATGAGTTCGTTCGCGTCATAGCGGACCTTCGGCAACGTCGCGTAGCGGTCGCTGTCGGCGCGGTAGCCGGCCGTGCACACGCACAACGTCGTGTA
This sequence comes from Planctomycetota bacterium, assembly GCA_043740335.1. Taxonomy (GTDB): domain Bacteria; phylum Planctomycetota; class UBA1135; order UBA1135; family UBA2386; genus DASVAL01. Next base: position 721 of record JAYUCN010000842.1, on the reverse strand, counting down.
GCGCGTGCCGTCGAGCCCGAGCAGGCGGTCATAGGCGGCCATGTCGATGCCTTCCATCGGGCACGTGTCGACGCCGAGCATCGCGGCCGCGGTCATGAACTGGCCGAGCGCGATGTAGACCTGGCGCGCGTTCCAGTGGGGGAGGTCCTTCGCGACCCAGCTCTTCGCGAGGAAGTCGACGAGCATCGTGCGGTAACCCGCGAGCGATGCGATGGGCGTGCCGTGCACAGCACTCTGGCACTCCAGCATGCGGTCGACATCGGCGACGGTCGTCGTGCGCAGCCCGAGGAACACGACGAGCTTGCTCGCTTCGGTGATCTGCGATTGGTTCCACGACTGCGCGCGCAGCTGCCGGCGCAGGTCCGGGTCGTCGACGACCACGAACTTCCACGGCTGCAGCCCGAACGACGACGGCGCCAGCACGAGCGCCTGCTCGAGGGCCTGCCAGGTGTCGGGTGGGATCGTGCGGCTCTGCTCGAACTGTCGCGTGGCGTAGCGCCACTGCAGGCGATCGAGGAGATGGTGGGGCGAAGTGGGTGTGCTCATGAATTGCCCGGGGATTGGAGTCCGCGGGCTGTCGAGGCAAGCGGCTTGGTTGGTTTGGCCGGTCGGCTTCTGGGCCTCAGGATGGTGCCGATCGCGCCAAGGCCTGGACGACCCGGGCGACGTGCTCATGGAAGCGGCCGAGCGCACTCGCGATCCCCGGATGGATGCGTTCGAT
>JAYUCN010000841.1:0-3189 GCA_043740335.1 Planctomycetota bacterium | reverse complement strand
TCCATTGCCTGCAAGCTGCTGATCGGGCGCGGCACGCGCTTCTGGGCACGCAGGGCTGACAGCGCCTGGTTGCGCGCCACCTCGAACAGCCACGCGCGGAAGTTCGTGCCCGGTCGATACAGGTCGTGCTTGCGCAGGACCTTCTCGAACACTTCCTGGGTGACGTCCTGTGCCAGGTGTGGATCGCGGACCATGCCCTGCACGAAGTGGAAGATGCGCGCGCCGTAGCGCTGTTCCAGCTCGGTGACGGCCGGGTCCGCAGCACCCGCCTGCAATTGGGTCACCAGGTCTTCGTCGGTCGTAGCGATCGGTGCTGTGTCTCTGTGCAGCAGGTCCATGGCGGCCGCTTACCAAGGAGCGTGCCACTGCGCAGAATGGCCCATGCCGATCCTCCAACGTGCTGCAAGCGCGTCGCTTGGAGTTTGCCTGAGTGCGTGGGCCCATACGCGGTGCCTACCGCATGCGGCACCAGGTGCCATGCCGCGACGGCGCCACGGCGGCCAGCCGCGGTGGTCTCCGCTCGCCCAACGCGGGCTTGCCCGCAACCCAACGTGAGCCACCGGTGCCGAAATCGTGAAGGCGTTCACGATCCTCGGCACCGGATGCTCAACTCGGGAACAGGTCGCGCCCACCCTCGAGCGCGGCATCGAGCAGTGCCAGGTTGGAGCTCTGGCGCGGATCTTCGTCACCGTGGGTCAAGTAGCCCCAGCGCAGGCGCCGGATCGCCAGGTAGGCGAGTGCACTGCGGATGCCCCACTCGGCGCGGATGCGGTCGCCACCGACCGAACCACCAAACCAGCGCAGGAGGAGCTGTCGCTTCCATTCCTGGTGGCGCGTGCTGTGGATCCAGAACCAGGCGAAGTCGTGGTCGCGGTTGCCGATGCCGACGCATTCGAAGTCGACCAGGAACGCCTTGCCCGCGTCGGTGACGACGATGTTGTTTTCGTGGAAGTCGCCGTGCACGAGCACGTGCTTCCTGCCGTCGGTCCAGCGCACGGCTTCGGCAAAGAACTGTTGCACGTGGCGCCACCGGGCTTCGCCGAGCACGAACAAGACGGCGTCGTACATGCTGCGGATGCGATCGAGGTAGGCGACCGGATCCCAATGTTCGAGCGGGAAGCCGCGGCGGCCCAGCAGGCGTTCGGTCGGCACTGCCGCGAGCCGCTGCAGCAGGTCGGCGACGTGGTCCTGCGCGATGACCTCTTCGGCCGGGCCCACGGCGAAGGGCAGCCATTCGAGCAGCAGCCAACGCGGTGGGTCACCAGGGCCGACGACGATCGTGCGCGGGGCCGGGAAGTCGCGCCGTTCGGGGTCGATGCTGTCGAGCAGGCGGTAGAACGCGACTTCGCGTCGGCTGTAGTCGTCGGCGCGCGCGCCAGCGGGCAGGATGGTGTCGGCGGCAGGCGGCAGGTAGTACTTGAGCAGGAAGGTGCGGCCGCCCTGGCCGTCGGCGACGATCGGCAGCGACGAGCGGTGTCCCGAGAGCAGGCCGCGCTGGCGTTCGGCTTCGACGAGTTGGAGCTCGCGCAGCACGTCGCGGGCAGCCTGCAAGTGGGTGTCGGTCGGGATCTCGGTCACGGGCGATGGGGGTTCTGCGCCGGGCTCGTGCACTGCACACGCTTCGTCGTCCGGGGGAGCTTGCCAGCTTGAACGAACACGAATGCTGGCGCCACCTTGTGCGGCACTGTTGTAGGACACCACAGGCCACGGTGACCAGCCCTTCGTTGGCACGGGGCCGGCCCGACGTCGGCCCGGAGGTGTCAAGAAACATGGCGCGGCTGGCCGAGAAACGACTGCCGATGCCTGACCCTGGGATGACGATCGATGTGCCCGAGCGCGGCGAGCTGGCCGCCGAGCTCAAGGTGCGCATCGGCTGTCTCGTCGACGCGCTCGTGCAGAAGGACGAAGAAGCCTACGAGGCCGAGTTCGTGCATCTGCTCGCGCGCGTGCGGGAACTGGTCGAGCGCAAGCTCCGCATGGAGGGCACCAAGACCGACACGCGCGACTTCCTCGGCGAACTCTTGTTCACGCGGCTGCGGCGCGGCATGCACCTCTTCTTGCGCAGCGACGACGACGTGACCTCGCTGCGCGCGGCCGAGTGGGTGATGGGGGTCCTGTTCGCCGTGACGACCCTGTCGGAGTTCGCGAAGGCGTTCGACCAGTCGTTGATCCGCGGCAGCGCGGCCACCAAGGACTTCAACTTCGCCGGCCGCACCGACTTCATCTCGGCCGAAGAGGTCATGCAGATGCTGGCCAGCGGCAAGCATCTCGGCTGCCTCAGCCTCGAGAAGGGCGACAACCGCCTCGACATCTATCTCAAGGATGGCCGCATCTTCTTCCTCGATCCGCACCACATGATCCGCCGCGTGCTGCCCGGCGATTCGATGCGCCATCGTGAGATCCCGGAGACCGCGGTGACCGAGGCCGAGAGCCGGCGGGCCAAGGAAGGCGTGCCCGTGCTGCTCGCGCTGCACGAGAAGGGCGTGTTCCGTCGCGAAGAACTGCGCGAGGTGATGCGCACCTTCGGCAAGGAGGTCCTGTTCGACTTCATGCGCGAACAGGAGCCCTACGCCTTCTACTACCGGAAGCTCGCGGCGCTGCCGCCGTTCGCGGAGAACAACGACCTGCGCCTCGGCGTCACGTCGATCCTGCTCGAGGGCAGCAAGCAGCTCGACGACTGGAAGCAGATGCTCGCCGTGTTTCCCGATCCGGACGCGGTGATCGAACCCAAGGCCGACATGTTCGTGCGCATGGGCGACGTCGCGCTGTCGGTGCTCGAGATCAAGCTGCTGTCGCAGATCAACGGCGACACCACGGCGCGCTCGCTGGTGACGATGCTCGGGCTGCCGCTCTACGACGTCTATCAGATCCTCATCAAGCTGAGCCGCGAAGGCATCCTGTCGGCAGGTGGCGGCTCGGAGTCGCTGGAAGGCCTGGCGCTCAGCGTCGACGAGTCGATGGAGGAGGCGTTCGCGGCGCTCGACGCGAACGACGACGCGCAGCAGCGTCGCAGCGCCATCGACCGGGCGTTCGGCGGTGACGGCGAGAAGCCGAAGAACGACGAGGCGTCGTCCGCCCTCGACCGGGTGCTCGGCGGTCTCGGCAAACCGGCGCCGGCGGCTGGCGGCGAACTCGATCGGGACGTGCTCGAGATCCTGCGCAAGGGCACCAAGGGCTGAGCCCGGCGCG
>JAYUCN010000840.1:0-3189 GCA_043740335.1 Planctomycetota bacterium | reverse complement strand
CAACGACCCGACCGGCACGCCAACGCCAATGACTCTCGGTGACACCATCGAAGGGAGTCTCAGCTCGCCGACCGACGTCGACTTCTGGTCGTTCACGCTGACCGGCCGCGGCATCGCGCAAGCCGTCTCCTTCGACGACGGCGGCGTGCCACAGCTCGACAACATGGCGCTGCGCTACTACCAGTTGACCGCACCCGGCGTTTGGACTGCCTTGGGCACCAGCGCCGCGACCAACTCCGCGAGCCATCGCGTCAGCAACCTGCAGCACCCGGGCCTTCTCAATGCCGGCACCTACGCGATCGCCGTGCAAGCGGGCACCGCCGCCACGGGCACGGCCCCCTGGGACTACCAGAAGACCGGCCAGTACAGCCTGCGCACGTGCCTGATCGACATGCCAGGTGGTGGCCCGCTCGCTGAGGGCGCGGAGCCGAACAGCACGCCAGCGACCGCAACGATCCTGCCGCTGCTCCGACCGGCAAGTAGTCGGCGCAATCAGCGCAGCTTCGGTGCCCGCAGCGCGGTCCGGAGCGCTACCTCGCCGGCCGCAACGTCCGCCAGATCGCCATGAGGTCGACGCGGACCTGCGGCAGGATGCGCAGCCGGATCGAACGATGCCGCGTCTCGCTCTTGCCATAGCGCCCATTGCGCAGCCAGTAGCGGGTCACCGTCTCGGCGTCGCCGTCGACGATCCAGTACTCGCGCACGCCGTGGGCCGCGTAGAGGCGCTTCTTGCGGATCAGGTCGTTGTCCTTGTTCGACGGGGAGAGCACTTCGATGGCGAGGTCGGGCGCGCCGCGCGGAAAGCCAGCCTGCACGATGTCCGTGCGAGCTGCGAGGATCGCACTCAGGTCCGGCTCCGGCGCATTCCGATCGTCGAGCACGGTGGTCAGAGGCGTGCCATACAAACGCCCCAGACGCTTCGCCTTGAACTGTGCACCGAGCTGCATCGCGAGTTCGGTGCTGATCCGGCTGTGGCTCTCGTTCGCTGACGGACTCACGACCAATTCCCCGTCCAGGAGTTCTTCGATTCGCCCCGGACTCTCGGGGCGGGCCAGGAACGAGGCCAGCGACAGTCGCCGCGGGCGCTGCGCAGGAGTCTTGTGACGGAGTCTCGTGGTGACGGTTGTCATCGTGGAATCAGTCGCAGCAGCATAGATGGCCTCGGCGACCCGACAACCGGGCCGCAGAAGAAGTGGAACGGACCGCCCGAGAATCGGCAGGAAATGCCAGGAATCGTCGCGTCAGTGCGGCTTCTCGGTGCCCATGTCCGTGTCGAGACGCTTCAGGTTCGGCATCGCGCGCACGGCCTTCCACTCGGCGTCGCCGAACGCCTTCCAGTCGCGCAGTGTCAACGTCTCGAGCCACGACAGCGCCGTCAGGTCCCTTGCCGCGTCGGCCGTGAACTCCGGGCACTGCGAAAGGTCGAGCGAACGCAGCGTCGTCAGTGCGCGCAGCGACGGCAGGCACGCATCGATGAGCTTGGGGCAACCGAGCAGGTCGAGCGTGTGCAGGCGCGGCGTCGCCGCCGCGAGCACGGGGCCGAAGTCCTGGCCGAGATCGGCGCAACCGCGCAGCGCGAGCGACGTGATGCCGGGCGGCAGCCAGCGCAGGTCGGTGCCCGTGACCGATGTGCTGCCGAGATCGAGGTGCTCGAGCGCTGGCAGCCCCTGCAGATGGCGCAAACCGTTGCCCGTGATGCCGGCGTTGCTGAGGTTCAACACATGCAGGCTCGTCACCTTGCCGAGCGCCTCGATCACCGTGTCGGTGACGCCCGAACCAGGCTCTGGTGGCGACAAGTGACCTGGCCAGAACAGGAAGTGCGCGCGACTGCCGATCATGCTGAGGTCCAGCCGTTCGAGCCGGCGCATGCCCCCGAGCAGTGCGAGCCATTCGTCTTCGACGTGACCACAGCCCGCAAGCGACAGTTCGCGCAAGGCCGGCAATTGCGCGATGACTTCGAGCGAGGCTCGGCCAAAACCCTGGCAGTGCTGCAGGTGCAGCACACGCAGGCGCGGCAGGCTGGCGAGGTGCGCGAGGCCGGCATCCGTGATCTTCATCAGGACCAGATCCAGCTCTTCGAGGGCTTGCAACTGCGCGAGCACGTCCAAGCCCTCGCCGTGCACCTCGAGCTGTCCATGCACGTGCAGTTCGCGCAAGGAGGAGAGGCCGGCGAGATGACGCAGGCCAGCGTCAGTGATCGAGCGCAGGGGAAACTGGGTCTGGGTGGGCAACGTCCAGATCGCCGGGATCTCCAACCGTTCGAGGCGACGCAACCGCGCCAGCGCTGGCATGCAGTCGTCTTCGATGTCGAGGGCGACCACGTTGCGCGTGTCGCCGGGCAACGCCTCGATCTCCTGCCTCGTGCGCACCTGGATCGGCTCGGGTAGCGCCGTAGCCGCTGCGAGTTCCTCGGGCGCGATGTTCGTCTGCAGCTTGCGAAGGTGCGGCAGCGTGTGTTCGAGCCGCAGCACGTGCTGCGCCGTGACGAAGTCGCAGTGGCGCAGGTCGATCTCTTCGAGCTGCGTCGCCTTCGCCAACGCGTCGACGCTGGCGACCGTGAGCCCGCGCATCTGGCGCATGTCGAGCACGCGCAGCGACGGCATCGCGAGCAGGTCGGCCAGGCCGCGGTCGGTGATCTGGTAGCAGGCGGCGACGTTCACGTGGCGCAGGCTCGTCAGGCGCGCACGCACCGCGGCACAGAACGCGTCGGTGTAGTCGCCGCAGACTTCGAGACGAAGAAGGCCCCGCGGCAGGCTCGCCACGAAGCCGTGGTCGGCGTTGCGGCCGCCGCAGGCGTTCAATTCGACGAGGGTCTTGCACGCACCGAGCTGCGCCAGTGCATCACTCGTCCAGTGCCCACTGCTCACATCGAGCACGCGCAGCCGCGGCGCCTCCGCGAGGCCCGCCAGTGTTGCAAGGTTGACGCCGGCATCGAGACTGTCGGCCAACCAATGCGCCTTCTTCAGCAGATCCTCGTTCTCCGGGTCGTTCACTTCCTCCGTACCGTTGCGCCAGTTCATCCCGTCGATCAACGACAGGTCCAGTTCTTCGAGTTCGGGCATCTCGCCCAACCGCGCGAGCCACGTGCCGTGCAACTGCTGGCAACCGCGCAGCGACAGCGAGCGCAGCGAACGGCACTGCGCCAGCGACTTGACACCCTCCTCGGAGAAGCCGTGGTTGAACGACAGG
>JAYUCN010000839.1:0-7740 GCA_043740335.1 Planctomycetota bacterium | reverse complement strand
CCGACGAAGCAGCCAAGGGCGAATGCTTCTACCTGAGCGGCGACCTGTTGCTGCGCCTGTCGGAGTTCGATGCCGCGGAACGCGCGTTCAAGGCGGCGCGGAAGGGCAAGAGCGACTTCGCCGACGATGCCGCGTTCGGCCTCGGCTGGGTCGCGGTCGGGCGCGGCGACCAGGCGGCGGCGCGGCGCGCGTTCCAGCTCGTGGTCGAGCAGCATGCCGATTCGCCGCTCGTTCTGCGGGCGCGGCTCGAGCTCGGCCGCTCGTTCTATCGCGACCAGAAGCACGCCGAGGCCGAGCGGGAATTGCAACCGCTGCTCGCCGCCGAGGTGGCCGCCGACGTGCGCCAGCAGGCGCAGGAACTCATCGGCCTCTGTGCGCTCGCGAGTGGGGCTGGGGACGTCGCCGTCGCGAGCTTGCAGAAGGCACTCGCGGCAGCGCCCACCGCCGATCGCCCACGCTTGTCGTTCGCGCTCGGCGAGGCGTTCGCGAACCTGCAGCGCTGGCAGGAAGCACTCGCTGCCTATGACGCAGTGCCCGGCGACGCGCCCGCGGCGCTGCGCGGCGATGCGCTCTATGGCGCCTGCTTCGCGCTGCACTCGCTGGGTCGCCACGATGACTCGATTGCGCGCGCCACGGCCGTGCGGGCGTTGACGCCGGGCCATCATCTGGCGACGCAGGCTGCCTTCGCCGTGGCCGAGAACCTCTTCGCCCTGCAGAAGTACGAGGCCGCCGAGCGTGAGTACCAAGCCCTCGTCGAGGTGCCGGCGCACAAGCAGAAGGTGGCCTGGAAGCTCTGCTGGTGCCGCTACCTTCGCGGTGACAAGGCCGCGGCGGCCACGCAGTTCGCCGCCATCGCAGCCGAGGCGGGATCGCCGTTCGCGGAGGAAGCTCTCGCCATGCAGTCGCTCGCGCTGCTCGAGGCCGGCGATGCCGACACGGCGCTCGCGACCGCCGATCGATACCTCGCGCGGCACAAGCAGGGGCAGTTCCTCGATCGCACAGAGCGGGTCGCAGCGCGCGTGCTGCGACAGAAGGGGAACCTGGCAGCAGCGCAGAAGCGCCTCGAACGGGCGGCTGCCGTCGCGAGCGCTGCGGGTTCGACCGCAGGCGCGAGTGCGGACGTCGTCGAGCAGGCGGAGCTCGCCTACCTGCAGGGCGACTACCGCGCTGCGGATGCGTTGTTCGCAAAGCTCGGCGATCGCACCGATGCCGTCGGTGCGCGCTCGGCGGTGGGGCGGGCATGGTGCGCGTTCGAACTCGGCGACGACGTTGCGTGCGGGCACGCACTCGATGTCGCCCGTTCGCACGCCGCCATCGACACCGAACTCGCGGGTCTCCTGGAACTGCAGTCCGCGCTCCAGCATCGCCAGCAGGCATGGCCGGCTGCGGTCGCTACGGCGAAGGCCTTCCTGCAGCGGTTCGAGAAGCACAAGAAGGCGCCGGCCATGCGCTACGCGCTCGGCGTCGCGCAGGCGCGCAGCGGCGACCAGAAGGCGGCACGCATCACGCTGCAAGCATTGGCCAAGGACGGCGGCTACGAGCGCGGCGACCGCGTGTGCTATGAACTGGCCTGGACCTGTCGGCGCGACAACGATGAGCCGGCTGCACTGGCGGCGTTCGCGAAGGTGGCCGCGGACTCGACCGATGCGGAACTCGCGGGCGAGGCGAACCTGCACCTCGGCGTCGCCGCACTCGACCAGAAAGACCTCGTAGCGGCGCGGCCGCTGCTCGCCAAGGTGCAAGGCAGTCATCGCGGTCGCGCGCTCTACCGGCTCGGCTTCGCCGAGTTCGAGGCAGCAGGGACCGACACAAAGCAGTTGGCGACGGCGCGCGATCTGTTCGCGGCCATCGCGGCCCTGCCCGGGGAAGGGCTCGTCGGCGAGGCGCTCTACCTCGGCGCCGAGTGTTGCCACCGGCTCGGCGACCCGCGCGGCGCGGTGCAGCGGCTCCAGCAGCTCATGCAGGCGGACGGCAAGCATGCGCGCGTCGACCGCGCCCGCCTGCTGCTCGGCGAGTGCGCCGTCGGCATCAGGGACGGCAACCTGGCCGCCCCCGTGCTCGAAGAGTTTCTGCGCGGGGCAGATCGCGAACGCGCCGACCAGGCGCGCGCCCATCTCTGGCTCGGCCGCGCGCGCATGCTGCGCAACGAGCACGACAAGGCCGAAGCGAGCCTGCAGAAGGTCACCGAACTGAGCGATGGCCCGCTCGCTGCGGAAGCGCAGTTCCGCATCGGCGAGAACCGCGTGGCGCGCGGTGACCTCGTCGGCGCCGCCGATGCTTTCGTCAAGCTGCCGATCCTCTATGCGCACGCCGAGTGGGTGCGGCGTGGTCTGCTGCAAGCAGGGCTCGTCTACGAGCGACTGAAGCAGCCCGAGAAGGCGCAGCGTTTCTTCCGGGAACTCGTGCAGCAGCACGCAGGCAGCGAAGAAGCCAAGGCTGCCAAGCAACACCTCCGCGACGGCTGATCCGAGCCGCGAGTCCCGACCCACCATGATCTAGGCCACAATGATCCAGGACAGCGTGACCCAGGCGCCGAACGTCGTCGCGACGGTTGGCGAGTTCTTCGCCGCCGGTGGCCTCTTGATGTGGCCCATCCTCGGTTGCTCCGTGGTGGTGGTCGGCCTTGCCTTCGAGCGCTACGCGAGTCTGCGCCAGGGACGCGTCCTGCCCCAGGTGGTGATCGATGCCGTCGAGCAGGTGCGGCAGGGTCGCGCCGACGTGATCGCGGCCGGCATCGGGGAAGCGCAGGCACCCGCTGCGCGCGTGCTCGCCGCGGGCCTGCGGCGGCGCGGTTGCCTCCTGGCCGATGTCGAGAAGGCCATGGAGGATCGACTCGCCGAAGAAACGGCTCTGCTGCGCGGCAACGTGCGCGGCATCACGCTGATGGCGGCGATCGCACCCCTGCTCGGTCTGCTCGGCACCGTGCTCGGCATCGCCGACGCGTTCGCGGCGGTCGAACAGACGGGCCTCGGCAAGGCGCAGAGCAGCGAAGCGCTGGCCGCTGGCATCAAGGTCGCGCTCTACACGACGATCTTCGGGCTGTTCGTCGCGATTCCGGCGACGTTGGTCGCGGCGCACCTGCAAGCGCGCGCACGGCGTCTCATCGGGCTGGTGGCGGCGACCGTGGCCCCTGCGGTCGAGTCCTTGGCGCAGCGGCCGGCCGCGGTTGCAGTTCCTGCAGCGAAGAACGCAACCGGCGAGGGGACCCATGCGGCTTAACCGCGACGATGACGATCGCGATGAGGTCATGAACCTCACGCCGATGGTGGACATGGTGTTCCTGCTGCTCGTCTTCTTCCTCGCTGCCACGACGTTCGCGCGCGAAGAGGTCGAGCTCGATCTGCGGCTGCCTGAAGCGAAGTCAGGTCAGGAAGGCAGTGGCGACAAGCAGCTCGTGGTCAACCTGATGGCCGACGGACGCCTGTCGGTGGCCGGGCGCGAAGTGACGCTCGAGGCGCTGCGGCAGAAACTCGAGGCCGCCGGCCAGCGGAACCACGAGCAGGCCGTGCTCATCCGCGGCGACCAGGCAGCGCACTTCGGCGTCGGCCTGCAGGTGCTGGACGCCTGCCGGCTCGCCAAGATCAAGAAGGTCGACTTCGCCGCACTGCCGGCGCAGAGGCAGTAGACCACCATGCGCATGCGCGAGGGCACTCGGCGCTGGGCGATCCGCATCGCGTGGGGCGTGCTGATCGTCGCTCTGTCGATGCTTGCAGGGCTTCGCATCGGGCGGCCGATCTTCTACACGGACGGTCGCACTACGGTGAACGCGCGCGAACTCGCCGCGGCCGGCATGGTGCGCTGGCAGACGCCGGAGGTAGTGGCCGAGCTGCCGGGGCCCGTGCAGGGGCGTGTTACAGCGCTGCCCGATGGGCGGCTCGTCTACGGGCGGAGCACGGCGGACGGCACGAGCGACCTCGTCGTGTGGGATCCGCAGCGACCCGCGGTGCCACCCGAGCCGGCCTACGGTCTCAACACCGAACACAACGAACTGGCGCCCGCACTCGGGCCCGACGGTCGCTTCTACTTCGCCTCGGACCGGCCAGCCGGCGTGGGCGGCTACGACCTCTACGTGGCGCCGTGGGGAGCGGGCGGTTTCGGCACGCCGCTGCCGCTGGCTGCCTGCAACACGGCTCTCGACGAAACCGACCCGGCGCCCAACGACAACGGCCAGGACTTCGTGTTCGTGCGCATCGACCGCACCGTCGACGGTGGCAACGATGGCGTGTTGTTGCGCTGGCGGCTCGGCGACGAGCTCGACCCGCGGCCCGTGTTTGCGGGCGACGCCCCACGGCGTCGGCCACGCACAGTGGATCGCGATCCGGCGTTTTCGCCCGGCGGCGGGGCGTTGTGGTTCGTGCGCAGGGTGCCAGGCGAACCGTTGCGGCTCGTGCGCGCGAGCCTGCTTTTGGGTGCGTTCGCAGCACCGTTGTCCGTCGGCGAGCGATGGGGAACGGGCGAACTGCGCGCGCCGCTGCCGTCGGCCGATGGCCTGCACCTCTCGCTGCTGCAGCCGCGACGCGGTGAAGCGGCGGCCGACCTCTGGTTCTCTGCGGCGGCGGCCGAGGTCTATCCGTGGTGGCCCGGTCAACGTTGGCTCGAGTGGACGCTCGCGGGCCTCGTCGTCGCGTGCCTTCTGCTGCTCCTGCTGCTGCACCTTGGTCGCCGCTGGTCGACGCTGGACCTCGTCGCGCAGTGCCTGCTGCTATCTTTGCTGCTGCACATCCTGCTGTTCCTCTGGCTCATGGGCGTCGAGATCACGGGAGCCTTGCTGCCAGGCAACGACGACGGCAGTGGCATGCAGGTCAGCGTGATCACGGCCGCCGCGGCCAGCACGTCGGCGTCCGGCCAGCAGCAGGACGAACTCGCCGCGCGTGTGCAGTTCGCGCCGGACGAACGCGCGCTGGCCGCCGACGCGCCGAGCTCGGCGACCGAACGCGCGACGACGGCGGCACTGGTCGGACCCGAGGGACAATGGGCACGCGATGCTGCGGCGAGACCGGTCGAGACTTCGGCGGTCGTGCAGGACGCGGCCGTGGAGGCGGCCGCACGCGCGGGCAGCGATGCAACGGCGACGCCAGTGGCTGCCGAGCTGCATGCCGTCGAGCGTGCGGCCATCGTTGGCAAGGCAGCACAGGCTGCGCAGCGGGCAGGCGCCGCCGTCGAGGCCGTGCAGGTGATCGCACCCGCGGCCACCGTGGCGCGTGCTGGCGTCACTGCGGATGCGTTGGCACCCGCGGGCAGTCTCGCAGCGTTGCCAACGTCGAGCCTGCGCACCTTGGCAACGGACACGCCGACCATACGCGATGAACGAGAGGCAACCGGTGCGGCGGTTGCTGTGCGCGCCGGCAGCGATGTGCCTGCAGCGCCTGGCCGTGCCGCCGCGTCAGCGCTGGGAGTGACTCCAGCGGCTGCGGCCGGGCCGCGCGCCGAGCGAGAGGTGGCGGCGGCGGGCGCGGTGCCGAACGTACTGACTCCGAATGCGGACGTGGAACGAGCGGTGCGTGGCACGCTGGCCGTGCCGACACCAGCGGCAGCGTCGGCGCTCGCGACACCGACGCCACACGCTGCGACGGTGCGGATGCCGCTGCGCGAAGTGCCGGCAGCCGCGGTCGCCGTTCGTGGGGACGCGAGCGCGGCGGCCTCCGTTCCCGTGACGCCGCTCGCGGCCACGCTTACGGGTCCGTCGGCTGCAACGTTGTCGGCAGAGCACCGTGCCGAAGCGACGGGCGTGCAGCCTGAACCAGCGATGCCGCTCGCGGCACCGGCGTCGGCTCTGCCGCGCGGCGATACCAGGGTCGGCTCCCTTGCACCGCCGGCTGCTTCGGCGCGCGCCACACCGATGCCCCACGCTCTTGCCGTGCGGATGCCGCTGCGCGAAGGGCCGGCAGGGGCGGCGGCCGTTCGTGGCGATGCGGTCGCGGCGGCACCCGTTCCCGTGACGCCGCTCGTCGCCACCTTGACGGGCCCGTCGGCTGCCCAGGGATCGGCCCCGCGGCGCGCCGACACCGCCGGCGTGCGACCCGAACCGGCGATGCCGGTCGCGGCACCGGCGTCGGCTCTTGCTCGCGGCGACACCAGGATCGGTGCCGATGCGGCGCGGGCTGTCCCGGCGCACGCGGCGGCGACAGCGCACCGGTCGACCGCACCGACCGCGTTGCGCGATGGCGCGGGCCGGGCGGATGCAACCCGACCTCAGCCTGCCACCGTCGCAGGGCCGGCCGAGCGATCCACTGCGGCGGGCGCGCTCGACGTGCGGGTTCGTGCTCCCGTGTCCCAAGCGATCGAGCGGCCGCGGCGGGCCGGGACATCGGGTGCGTTCGCGGCACCGCTGCCGAGTGCGAGCCCACCGCGCTCGCTGCTCGAACGTGCGGTACCAGCACCGGCGCGTGGGCCCGAGGTCCTCGCCAGCGCACCGGCCAATGCCTACAGCAATCGCTTCGGCCCGGCCAAGGCCAAGGCCCTCGAGCAGTTCGGCGGCACGGTCGACACGGAACGCGCGGTGGCGAACGGACTGCGCTACCTCGCGCGCCTCCAGCAGCCTGACGGGACCTGGGGCGATCGCAGCGACTTCGACGCCAAGTACGGCCACGTCTACGTCGGCAAGACGGCGCTCTGCATGTTGGCCTTCCTCGGTGCTGGCCACACGCCCGTGTCCGGCACCGAACACAGCACCGTCGTGGCCCAGGCCCTCGCGCACCTGCTCTCGCTGCAGGACGAAGACACGGGTGCCTTCGGCGCGAGCTCGAGCTACGGCCATGGCATCACGACCTACGCCATCGCGGAGTGCTACGGACTCACGAAGGCGCCCGAGCTGCTGCGGCCGATCGAGAATGCGCTGACCTGGATCCTCCAGCATCAGGGACCGCGCCGCGACAAGCGCAACCGCGGCGGCTTTGGCTACTTCTCGCCTGGTCTGCAACCCGAGGACGACTATGCGCGCGTGTCGGTGACGGCGTGGATGGTGATGGCGCTCGAGTCCGCACGGCTGTCGGGCATCGACCTGCCGACCGAGGTGCTGCCGCGCGCACGCGAGTTCCTCGAACAATCGTTCGACCAGCAGAACGGCTGGTTCCGGTACAACCAGAAGCCGAGCCGCCTGCAGTCGGCCTGGCCGACGCTGCCCGCGAGCACGCCCGCGGGCGCCTTCTGCCTCATGCTGCTCGGTGCGCCCACCGACGATGCGATGGTACATGCCGCCGTCGACTACACCGTGCAACGGCGCCCCGAGGAGTATCGCCGCTACGACGACGACGACTTCGTGCTGCACGGTCAGGGCAACGTCTACTTCTGGTACTACGGCTCGCTGTGCTGCTTCCTGGCCGGGGGCGAGCCGTGGGCACGCTGGAACGAACGCCTGCGCACGGTGCTGCCCCAAGCACAGTCGGCCGATGGCTCGTTCGCGCCGATCGACGTCTACGCGCGCGAAGCCGGCGACACGCGCACCGAGCGCAGCTACACGACCGCGATGTGCGTGCTGAGTCTCGAGGTCTACTACCGGTACTTCACGCCGCTGCTGCTGGGCCGGTGAAGGTGCGTGCGAAGTTGTTGCCCGAACGCCAAGGGCCCAGCAGTAGCGGCGGCAGCGGTCACCTGCCGCCGATCGTCGCCGTGGCCGCGTTGGAGACGACCGCACCCAGCGCGTTGACCACGGGATCCAGCACGAGCGCCTGATCGTGGAACTGCACGCCGAGCAGGTTCGCTGTGGTGGGGATCTGGAACGCCATCGTCGCGGTCGACCCG
>JAYUCN010000838.1:0-3191 GCA_043740335.1 Planctomycetota bacterium | reverse complement strand
CGTTCTGGCGCTGCCAGCTCACCAACGCCGGCAGCTTCAACACGACGGGCCGCTTCGGCTACGTCACGACGCGGCGCTCGAACGGCACGCGCATCGTGCACAACACGTTCTACGTCGACGCTGGTGTCGGCAGCAGCTTCTGCGTGATCGGCGCCTACCCGTCGGGCACTACGGAGGTCCCGTACGCGGAGGTCAGCAACAACATCGTCCTCAAGATCGCGGCCGCCTCTCGGCCGATCTTCCTCATCCAGTCGCCTGCCGGTGCCACGTACCCGGTGCCGATCGTCTGCGACTCGAACTGCTACCTCGATCTCACCGCGAGTCCGTTCGCGTTCTTCGGTCTGAACGGCACTACGGTGGCGAACACGCTGGGGGCCTGGCAGATGAACACGGCGCGCGATCTCGTGTCGATCCTGGCTGATCCGCTGTGCCGCGACGTGGCGGCGCGCGACTTCCACCTGCAGGCGCTGTCGCCCTGCATCGGCATGTCGACCGTGGCGGCCGGCGTGTTCACGGATGCGGACTGGCAGCCGCGCATCGCAGGGCTCGACCTCGGCGCCGACGAATACAGCGACGCGACGTTCAGCAGCGTCGGGGTGGGGTGCCCGGGCACCGGCAACGTGACGCCGGTGCTGACGACCAACACCTGGCCGTTCCTCGGCAACCAGCGGTTCGCGCTCAGCGTCGGCCAGATGCCGCCAGCCCAGCTCACGGTCCTGTTCGGGAGTCTCGGACTCGGCGCCCCGATTCCGTTCGGTGCTGGTTGCACCGTCTACCTCGCCCTGGGCACGCTGAACGGGTTGGCTGCCGCGCTGACGGGCCCGGTCGGCACGGCATCGTTCGTGATCCCGGTGCCGAACAACGCCGCGTTCATCGGCGTCGACATCGCCTACGAGGCGCTCGTGCTCGATGCGGGCGCGGCGCTGGGACTGACGCTGACGAACGCGCTCGACGTGGTGTTCGCGTTCTGACGGCTACCCAGCGCGATCTCGCAACCGCAGCTGTCCGCACGCCGCCTGCGCATCGGGCCCCGACGAATCGCGGATCGTCGCCAGGATCCCGCGCGACTTCACGGCCCGCACGATCTCGACGATGCGTTCGCGCGACGGCGCCGCGAACGGCAACCCCTCGACCGGGTTGTAGACGATGAAGTTCAGGTAGCCGCGCACGCCCTTCAGCAGCGCGCACAGTTGCTCGACATCGCGGTCGGCGTCGTTGATCCCGGCCAGCAGCGTCCACTCGAACTGCACGGGCGTGCCGACATCGCGCCCGTACGCATCCGCCGCCGCCACGATGTCCGCGACGCTGTCCTTGTGCGCGCGTGGCAGCAACTCGCGCCGACGTTCGTCGTCGGCCACGTGCAACGACACCGCGAGGCACGGCCTCACTTCGAACTGCCGCATCCGCTCGAAGACCTCTACTCCACCCACCGTCGAAAACGTCTGGCGCCGCGGTGAGATGAGCACCTCGTCCTTGATGCGAGCGACCGCCGTCATCACGTTGTCGAGGTTGTGCGATGGCTCGCCCATGCCCATGAACACGACGCGGTCGATGCGCATGACGCGCCGCGCGTGCACGATCTGCTCGACGATCTCGTCCGGCGACAGGTGGCGCTCGACGCCGAACAGTCCCGACGCACAGAACCGGCACCCGACCGCGCACCCGACCTGCGTCGACACACAGCACGCCCCGACCGGCATCGCCACGGTTTCGATCTTCTTGCCGTCGTGCAGTGAGAGCAGCAGCTTGACCGTGCCATCGCGCGCGCGCACTTCCTCGACGACCGTGGTCACGAGCCCGGCTGCGAGCCATTGCTGCAGCATGACCAGCTCGGCCGGCGCCAGGCGCAGACCCTGCTTGTCGAACTCGAACTCCGTCGGCTGCCGGCCGGATGCGACGAGGCGCCGCGCGAGCAGCGCCTTCGCCGACGGCAGCACATGCGCGAGGCCGGACAGGCCCGAGTGCACGACGATGGGTGACACCTCGCTCACTCAGCCAACCCTCCGACGTTCCATGGCGATGCCACAAACCACAGGCTGTTGCGCAGGGCGGGCGCCGCGCACGTAGGGATCGGATGGCACTGGGCGTGGGGACATGACCATGATCGGCGATGTCGCGAAGGGTCGAGCATCCTACCGATCCCGCATCGACATCGTGCCTACAAGCACGCCCTCTTGGTACCGGTGCCCTGACGAGGTCTGCTCGTCACCGCGTTATGAACTCCACGCCAGCCGCGCCGTCCGATCAGACCATGCCTGTCGCCTTCGTTTCGCACGGCGCTCCGACCCTTGCACTCGACGCCGAGCACGGTGCCGACCTCACGCGTTGGGCAGCGGCAATGCCGCGACCACGGGCGGTGCTCGTGGTTTCCGCCCACTGGCTCGACGCGCCGGCCACGCTCGGCTCGCGCGAACGACGCGAGCTGCTCTACGACTTCTCGGGCTTTCCCGCGGAGCTCTACCGGGTGCGCTACGACGCGCCCGCGGCGAACGCACTCGCCGCGGATCTCGAGCAGCGACTGCCGTTCCTGCAACGGAACGATGAAAGGCCGTGGGATCACGGCGTCTGGGTGCCGCTCCGCTTCATGTTCCCCGCTGCCGACGTGCCCGTGCTGCAGATCTCCTTGCCTTACGAGTGGTCGCCGCAGCGCTTGTTCGATCTCGGCCGCGACCTCGCGCCGCTGAGGGAAGAAGGCGTGCTGCTGCTCGCGAGCGGCGGTGCCGTGCACAATCTCGGCCGCCTCGACTGGAACGACAGCTCGCCGCCACCGGCTTGGGCCACGAGCTTCGAGGACTGGCTGCGCGAACGGCTCACGGCCGGCGCGCTCGACGACGTCATCGCGTTCCGTGAGCAGGCGCCGGACCTGGCGTTGGCGCACCCGACTCATGACCACTTCCTGCCGCTGCTCGTGGCGCTCGGGGCCGCCGCGGCCAGGCCTGGTGCGGTCACGTTCCCGATCACGGGCTTCGAGTTCGGTTCGCTGAGTCGCCTCGCCGTGCAGTTCGGATGAGTGCAACGTGTCCAGCCGTCGGTCCGCGATGTATGACGCGCGCTCCCACCTCTCCGAGACCAACATGCGCACTCGCCTGCTTCTCGCCATCGCCGCCCTGTTTGCCTTGCTGACTGCCTGCACGATCGTGGTGCCAATCCGCATCTGCGACAAAGACCGGGATGCCTTCCAGGACCTGGAC
>JAYUCN010000837.1:0-19501 GCA_043740335.1 Planctomycetota bacterium | reverse complement strand
GTTGTTCGGCAAGGAACGCAAGGACGGGCACGGCCCCGAAGCGTTCGGCAACCAGGTGTTCGGGGCGCTGCGCCTGCCGTCGGGCAACACCTTGATCGCCACCGGCAATGGCCACAGCGTGCTCGAGGTCGACAGCAAGCAGAAGATCGTCTGGTCGCTCCAGCAGAACGACCTGCCGGGCATCGTGCTCGCGTGGGTCACGACCCTGGAAGTGCTTGCGAACGGCCACTACGTGCTCGGCAACTGCCACGCCGGGAAGGGCCAGCCGGTGCTGATCGAGATCGAGCCGAAGACGAAGCAGGTCGTGTGGACGCTCGATGAGTTCGATCGCTTCGGCAACTCGGTGTCGAACTCGCTGCTGCTCGACGAAGCGAGCCTGCGCTGACGCGAGAACCACGAGCGCCCCGGGCACCGTTAGGATTCCTGCGTGCTGTCAACTCGCGGAATACTGATCGCCGGGATCACGGCCATGCTCGCCGTGATCGGGTTCGTGCTCTGGCCGAGCGCTGAACCCACCGCGAATGCGACGACGGTCGACGCCGATGCAGCGCGGGCAACCGCGGAACGCGCTGCCGCGACGCGTTCCTCCGCCACCGAGCCATCGGCAGCACCGGATCGACGCACGGCACCGTCGCCTGCGGAGTCAGGGGACCAGACGCGCGACGACAACGAGGGCAATCGGCTGCGCATCGAGGACGAGCATGGCACGCCGCTGCCGGGTGCCGAGTACTTCGAAGGCCAGGAACCGTCCTCGAGCATGACGGGACTGCTCGAGGGCGAAGCGTGGCGGGAGTGGTGGCACCCCGACGCATGGCTGCTGCGCTGCACGCATCAGGTTGCCAACGCCGCAGGCTACGTCACCCCGCACACAACCCATGTCCACCACCTCTACGTGTCGCGCCACGGCGGGCAGCTCACGTTCTGGGGCTTTCCGTTCCCGGAGGAACTGCGCGCCGAGCCCGAGCGCACTTGCAAGATCACCGTCATCGACGCAACGGCGCAGCCGATCGTGGGTGCTGCCGTGACGCTGCGCCGCGAACGGGAGCCCGCGAACAGCAGGGAACCGATCGTCGGCGTCACCGATGCGCACGGTGTGTGCATCGC
Organism: Planctomycetota bacterium; assembly: GCA_043740335.1. Classification (GTDB taxonomy): domain Bacteria; phylum Planctomycetota; class UBA1135; order UBA1135; family UBA2386; genus DASVAL01. The sequence continues at coordinate 18,397 of JAYUCN010000837.1, read as the reverse complement.
CTCGCACCTTCAGCGCCTGCATCCCGACGCCGAGGATCTCGGCTACCTGCCTCGTTTCGGCGTGCGCGGGCTCGGACTGCGCAGCGCCGACGTGCCGTTCGATCCGTCGTCACCACCCGCGGCGGTGACGCTGACACTGCCACCATGTGGCCGCGTGGCGGTGGAACTGCTCGACACGAACGGTGCCCGACTCACCTCACCAGACCTCATCATGCTGCTCGCACCCGACGGCGAGGAACTGACGGAGTACGCGCGAACGACCGGCCCGATCGAGTTCGGCCTCTGCGCCGTGGGCCTGCAGCTCGCAGTGACGACTCCCGAGAATCATCGCTTCGCGGGACCGCGCACCGCGGGCGAACGCATCGTCGAGTCGTTGCGCCTCATCGACCTGGAAGCGCATGGCTACGTGCTCACCGGCCGCGCCTTGCGCACGAACGGCACGCCGTTGGTGAACTGCGTGCTCTACACGAAGGCGGATCTCTACTCGCTGGACAAGAAGACCACGACCACCGCCACTGGTCGCTTCGTGTTCGCCTACGCGGCGGATGATCGACGGCACCTGCTCGGCGAAGACGGCCTCGGGATCGTCGAGTGTGCCGCCCACCAGTACGAAGGGCTCGTCGATCACAGGGGCGCGTTCGTGCATCTGACCGACCCGCTGCAGCCCGGCATCGTGGATCTCGGCGACGTCGTGCTGCGGGACTCCATCGTGCTCGCGCGGGGGCGAGTGCGCAGCGCTGCGGGGCCGTTGGTCGGAGCGCACCTGCAAACGGACTACTACGGCGGTGGGCAAGAGCCGGTGCTGCAACCGGACGGGCGCTTCGAGGTGCGCAGCCTGCCGGACTTCTCGAGGGTGATGTTCGAGGCCAGGGCGAAGGGCCACGCTACGAAGGAGATCGTCGAGGACGTGCCCTGCCCCGACCTCGACATCGTGCTCGAGCCAGAGGGTCGATGCGCAGCAGTCGTGCTCGTCGAGCCGGAGCTGTTGTGGCGCTACGACCTGGTGAACTTCGATCTCGTCGACGGAGCAGGCGTTCGACACCGCGACTACGTCGGGGCATCAAGGGATTCCTGGGAGTGTCTGTGGGACGTGCCATTCGGCACGTATCGATGCGAAGTCCGTCTGGTGGACAGCCCCCAGCCACTGGCCGTCGTGCCAGGCATCGTCGTAGCGCCTTGGAACGCGCCAGCCGACGAGCCCGTGCAGATCGACCTGCGCGGACGCCTGCGTGCCGTGCGACTCGCCTGGGTCGACGAAGCCGGTGAGTCGCTCTGGCTGCGCGATCCCTCGGTCTACGCGACGAGCGTGACCATCGAAGCGGATGGCGTACGCACTCGGGACGCGGTCCGCGGGGACAACCTTGGCTGCTGGTTGCTCTGGGCCGGGGCCCCGATCACCATCACCGCCGAGAACGGCGAGTTCACTGGCACATGGTCAGGACCGCGCGCGGACACGAACGTGATCATGCGCCCCGTTCCCGGTGTTCCCTGCCGCATCCCGGAACTTCCACCGGCGCCGGAAGGAACCTCATGGTGGGTGCTGGCGGTGGCAGAGGGTGGTGACGCCAGCATCCAACTGGACGTCCGGGGCCGGCTCGGCGGACGCGAGACTCACGACGTGGGAGCCGAGCTCGAGGCCGCGGGGCGCGCCGCACTTCTGCTGCTGCCGAACTCGCGCTACTCGATCTACCTGATCTTCCATCCCAAGGAAGACAGCATGCGCCGCTCCAGGCGGCTTCGCGCCACCTCGGGCGATGTCGACCTTGGCGCCACTCTGCCGAACGAACTCGTGTTCCGCTTCGACGCGCAGAAGATGCAGGCAGCGATGCGCTGACGCTCACACAGCGACGCGCGACTCCTTGAGCGCATAGACCACGACGAGCAGCGACAAGACCGCGAGCCCGGCACCCATGAAGAACACCGCGCCCGGCATCGTCGGCTCCATCGCGTCCGAGATCGACCAGGCGAACACCGCGCCACCGACCGGGTAGCCGACGATGTTCGCGAGACTCTGCACGCTGGTCAGCGAACCCTGCATGACGCCCTGTTCGTCGGCACGCACGGTCTTCGTGATGAGCGCCTGGCACGCCGGCATCGCGATGCCGGCCAACGACGCGAACGCGATCACGCCGTAGATCATCCACCCCTCGCTGGCGAGCCCGTAGCCAAGGTACGCGAACGCGCCGATCACGAAGCCGATGAACACCGAACGCCGTTCGCCGAGCATCGGAATCAATCGCCGCGCGAGCCCGCCCTGCACGACCGCCGCACCGATGCCGACCGCGAACAACGAGAAGCCGGCGTCGCGCTCGTCCCAGCCGTAGCGGTACTTCGTGTAGAGCACCCATGTCGCATGCAGGGCAAACTGTGCCATGTTGACGAGGAACAGCGCTCCGGCGAGGTGCATGACGAAGCGGTTCTTACGCAGGTTCCGCAGCCCCGCGAGCGGATCCCAGCGGAAGCCGGCCGCACGGCGGCGCCGTTCCGGCGGCAGCGACTCGGGCAAGATCAGCAGCCCGTAGAGCCAGTTCAGCAGCGTGATGCCGCCCGCGGCATAGAACGGGTAGTGGATGTCCATCTTGCCGAGCACGCCGCCGATCAGCGGACCGAGCACGAAGCCGAGACCGAATGCGGCACCGACGATGCCAAAGCCCGCGGCGCGCCGTTCGGGCGGCGTGACGTCGGCGATGTAGGCGCTCGCCGCCGTGATCGAGGCACCGGTGATGCCATTGATCGCGCGCGTGACGAACAGCCACGACACGGTCGGCGCGAACGCCATCGCGAAGAAGTCGAGGCCCGAACCGAACATCGACACCAGCAGCACGGGCCGGCGACCGAAGCGATCCGACAGCGCCCCGAGCACGGGCGCGAACAGGAACTGCATCGCCGCGTAGGTCGCGCCGAGCCAACCGACGATCGGTGCTGCACCCTGTTCGCCGCCGCCGTGCAACAGTTCGACGAGGCGAGGTGCTACCGGGATGATGAGCCCGAAGCCCAGCACGTCGAGCAGCAGCGTGAGGAAGATGAAGCCGAGAGCGGGAGTGCGTGCCTTCACGGGGCGCAGACGGTAGCGGACGAGCAGCCAATTGCATGCGGCGCACCTTGGCGACGCACCGCAAGCCACCGCGGCGCTGCGTCGGCCTTTCGGCCCTGGGGGTGATTCCCGACCGGGATGCAAACTGATACCGTCGCCGTTCCCGCGGTCGACTCGCAGCTCGCCTTCGCGAGCTTGCCGGTGCCCCAGACTGCGGAGATGGATTCTGCGCCCATGCAACAACTCCCTTCGCTGCTTCTCGCCATCACCCTCGCGGCCCCCGCCACCGCCCAGACGCTGACCCTCAACACGCGCCTGCGCGACCATGTGCCGATCCCTACCTCCAACTGGTCCTCGGGCAACACGGGATACCGCACCGCGACGAATCGCTACCTCATCCAGACCCTCGGCACCGGCGGCCTGGCCATCGTCGACACGACGAACACCAGCAATGCGACGGTGATCCGCACGATCACCGGGATCAGCGTGAAGGAGGTGAAGGTCTACGGCAACCACGCCTACGCGACGACCGACAACGGACCGACGCGCGTGATCGACCTCACGAATCCGGCGACAGCGTCCGTCGTCAACTCGATCACCGAAGGCGCGCACACGCTGCAGGTGGATCCGACGAGCGGCCGGCTATACCTGAATCGCTCTTCGCAGAACCAGCTCCGCATCCTCGACCTCGCCGCCAACCCGGTGAACCCGCCGCTGCTGGTCGCGCATCCGCTGCCGGACATCCACGACTGCAATCCCGAGGGCAACATCGTCTACGTCTCCGGCGGTTCCCCGACCACCTGCTACATCCTCGACGTGAGTGCCTTGCCGACGGTCACGCAGCTCGGCTCCTTCAACGTTCCCGGTGGCTACCTGCATGGCGCGGATCTGTACGTGAACGGCAGCGGCCAGAAGTTCCTGCTCACCTGCACGGAGTTGTCGCCGCAGACGTGGATGAAGATCTACAACGTGACGAACCCGGCGGCGGTCTCGCTCGTGTCGCAGTGGTGGACCGACCAGGCGATCACGATCCACAACGTGTCGGTCAAGGGCGCCTACGCCTACGTCGCGTACTACCGCGATGGGCTGCGCATCCTCGACCTGTCGAATCCTGCAGCCCCGCAGCAGGTCGGCATCTTCGATCCGAACGGCAGCAACGCCGTCGGCACTACCTTCACGGGCACCTGGGACGCCTACCCCTACCACGACGCGATCTACATGGACGAGATGTACGACACGACCAACCCGAACACGCAGGGCTCGTGGGTGGTCGACTTCTTCCCCGGCTTCGGCTCCGGCTGCCCCGGCACCGGTGGCGTGATCCCGACGCAGTGGTGGTCGTTCGGACCGCCGTCGCCCGGGAACACCGACTTCGCGCTGCGGCTCGAGGACGCGCGACCGAGCGCACCGGCGATCCTCGTCGTCGGATACAGCAACACGACCTGGAACGGGGCCCCGCTGCCGGCCGACCTCACGCTGCTCGGCGCAGCCGGCTGCAACCTCTACGATTCGGCCGAGCTCGTCGACTTCGCCCTCACCGATGCAACCGGCAAGGTCGCCTACGCGCTGCCGATCCCGCTCGGGATTTCGGGCACGCTGTGGTGCCAGTGGGGTGTGATCGACGTCGGCGCTCCCAACTCGCTCCTCCTGGCGATGACCAACGGTGGCACGCTGATCCTCCAGTAGGCGGATCGGGCACCGCTCGCGCCCGGGCCTCTGCTTGGGCAGCTATTGGGGCAGGAAGAACACGAAGCTGCCGTCCGCCGGACCGACGTGCATGATGACCGGCTCCTGCGTTCGCGACGCAGCATGCGCAGCCATCCACGTGACGATGTGCCCGTGCAGCACGCGCGCTTGCACGAAGCCGCGGAACGGCCCGGCCGGGGCCGGCGTCAGCGCGTGCAGGAACGACTCGCAGAAGCGGGACATGCCAGCGCCGTCGGCAGCCTCGGAGCTCGCCGAGGCGATGATCTGCCGCGCCCGATGGCGCAGGAAGGGCGCGGCCTCGGCCGGGACCACGTTCTGGTATGCATCGGCGTCATGGCCCTTCATGGGCGAGAACAGCGTGCCGCCATAGCAGCAGTCGAGCACCACGAGCACGTGCTTGGCCTGGCAGCGCTCGAGGAAGTTGGCCAGGATGCCCTCCGACAGGTAACCGGGGTCGCGACTGGTGTCGGTGCTGGTCGTGCCGGCGGGCACGAGGAAGTACTGCTTGCCGTCCTTGACGCCGTGCCCCGAGTAGTAGAGCAGCACGGCGTCCTCCGACGGCACGCGCTGGAGACGCTCGAGCTGCTGCAGGATCGCTTCCTTGTTCGCGTCCGTCTCCTTCAACAGGTCGATCGTGCCTGCCCAGTGTTCGCGGTCGTTGGCGAGCAGACGATCGCGCACCGCCTCCACCTCGCGCACCGGGTTGTGCAACGCCGGGTGGGGAGAACTTCGATAGGCATCGGCGATGCCGATGAGCAGCGCATGGCACTTGCCGTAACGCGCCGCGTAGGTGTCCGCCGAGTCGCTGGCCGCCACGTCCTGCGACCCATTCCACCTGGCACTGCCCTCGTCGCCGCGACCGCGCCAGAACGCGAGGCCAACCAGGATCGACGCCCCGACGCCCGCCGCGAGCAACGTGCGCCGGCTCGGCCAACCCCGCTGGGCGACGGCATCGGGGTGCGTGGCCCGCAGCGCCTCGGCCACCGCCTGCGCGGTCGGATACCGTGCTTCGCGCACCGGCCGCGTGCATCGTCGCAGCACTTCGCAGACGTCCTTCGGCACCTCGGGTCGCAGCTTGCGCAGGTCCGGCATCGCCTCGACGTCGTCGCCGACCGTGAACGGATCGCGCCCCGAGAGACAGCGGAACAGCAGACAACCGAGCGCCCACACGTCGGTGCGTTGGTCGGCGCCCTGGCCGGCCAACTGCTCGGGCGCCACGTAGCGTGGCAGGAAGGCGGCGACGAGAGGTTCGGAACGGCGCAGGTGATCGATCGACGACTTCAGCAACTTGCCTTCGCAGCACTTGGCGAACGTGAACGTGCCGAGTCGCACCGTGTCGTCGGCCAGCACGCGCACACTCTCGACCGACACGGCTCGATGCACGATGCCGTTGTAGTGCACGGCCCCGAGCGCTTCGGCGAGCTGGATGCCGAGTTCGCGCACGGCGTCGATGCCGAGCGGCCCCGCCGCCAGCCGATCCTGGAGCGACTCGCCCTCGGGCAGGTCCAACACGAGCAGCGGCCCGTAGGCGGTTTCCTCGACCCAGTGGATGGGCACGATGCCCGCGTGTCGCACCTTCGCCAGCGCCCTCGCCTCGCGCAGCGTGCGTTCGCGGATCGATGTGGACCAGCCGTCCCAGATTTCGGCCCCCGGCAGCTTGAGCAGGACGTAGCGCTGCAGCACACGATCGAACGCGCGCAAGGTGCGTTCGAACGGCGTCGAGGTCATGGCCTCGGCCGCTTCGAACCGATCGGGCAGGATGAGCGGAGCTGTGTTCACGGGACGCCGACCCAATGTAACGACGCAGTGTAGCGCTGCCCGCGTCGATCGTCCCGATCACCCGCGCCGAACGGCGAAGTGCGCACTTGCCCAGCTCGGGCCCGCCCACCGATCCGGCTCTTCGCGCAGCACTTCGCCGCCACCCGCAGCCAGCACCGCGTGGATGGCCGCAATCTCCGCACAGTGGATCTCCATGTGCGCCTCGTTGCTCGCCTCGGTTGCGGGCGCCATCGGCGCTGCCCCCGGCACGAGCTCCTGCGTGGCGATCTGGAAGAACAACAAGCCGCCCGGTCGCAGGATGCGCAGGAACTCGGCCAGGTAGCGCAGCGAGTACTCGGCCCGCATGTGCTGGAGCACGATCGCCGAGAGCACGAGGTCAAACGAGCCGTTCGCGAACATCGCCAGGTCGGGGCGCTGGTTGCACACGTAGCGGACCTTGTCCCCGTGCCGGTTCTTCTTCACCGCGAGTTCGATCATCGGCTGGCTCACATCGACGCCGGTGACCGCGGCACAGTGTGGCGCGAGCGCCTGCGTCAACCGCCCGATGCCGCAACCGAAGTCGAACGCATCACCGTTCGGCAGTGTGAGCTCGTGCAGCAGGAGCCAGGCGCGCAGCCAGTCCACGAACTCGACGCCGGTCGCGAAGAACGCCTTCTCGTCCCACCGACCGCCTTCGGTCCCCGGCTGCGTGAGGATCGCCCACATCGGATCCTTGCGACCGAGGTTCTCCCAGTTGCGGCGCAGTCGGTCGAAGTCCATCGGCGGGCAGCATGCGCGAATCGGGTGCTGGCGCAAGCATGTCGGCCCGCGCCCTCACCCGTGGCGGCCGCGCCGCAGCAGGATGCGCCGCACCTGCACCTGCTTCTCCTCGTCGAAGCGGTAGCGCCACAGGATCCACGCCGCGAGCAGGAAGAAGATGCCAACGCCGGGCCCGAACAGCCACATCAGTGCGTTCTCCACAGCGTGACTCTGCTGGGCGAGCTTCGGCACGTAGCCGACGGCCTGCAGCACGAGTCCGGCGACGATCACCGACAACGCGCGCGCGAGTTTGCTCGCGAACTTCCATACGCCGAAGAACAGCCCCGAGCGCAAGCGGCCGGTGCGCACGAGGTCGTGGTCGAGCACGTCGGTGAGCATCGTGTCGATGAGCACGATGCAGCCGACCAGGATCCCGAGCCCGATGCCGCCGAGCACGAGCGGCAGCACGAAGTTGCCGCGCGGCAGCAGCAGGTAGAGCACACTGTTGGTGATGCCGAGCACGGTGGCCCCACAGACCAGGGGCAAGCGCTTGCCGAAGCTGCGCGCGGCGCGCACCCAACCGAGGATCGACAGCGTGAAGACCGCGAGGAAGACGACGAGCAGCAGGTGGATCTGCTCGTCCGCGAGGCCGAGGCGGTACTGGTAGTAGTACATCGCCACAGCCGCATTGACGCCGATGCCGATCGTCGCCACGACGTAGGCGAGCAGCAGCGGGCGGAAGGCCGCGTTGCGCAGCGGTGCAGTGAAGGCCGCGAGGAACGTCTCGCCGCTCGGTGGCACCGACAGGAACCGCACGTTCCGCGTCGCGCGCCAACTGCAGAGTGCCGTGACGACGACGAGCGCCGCCGCGCACACGCTGAAGGGACGCATGGCGGCGGTGCCTTCCTCACCCTGCTGGAGGAAGGCCGCCGGCAAACCAGCCGCGAGGATCGCGCCGACGTTCGCGAACGCGAACCTCCACCCGAACAGCACCGCGCGCGCATGCGGATCCGCCGTCATCTCGCCCGCCATCGCCATGTAGGGCACGCTCAGCACGGTCATGCCCGTGTTGAGGAAGCAGTAGGCGAGCAGCAACCAGAGGAACTGCATGGTCTGGCCTTCCATCACCGGCGGCCAGAACACGGCGAACATGCCGAGGCCGAGCAGCACGCCGCCGGTCGGGAGGTAGCCGCGCCGGCCGCCGAAGCGATGCTGCGTGCGATCGCTGATCGCCCCCATGATCGGATCGATCATCGCGTCCCACACGATGGCGATCGCGCAGGCGAGGCTCGCGAGGTCCGCGTCGAGGCCCACCACATCCGTGTAGTAGATGAGGAGGTAGAGCCGGACCGCCGTCTCGACCGCGTTGAGACCGATGTCCGCAGTCGAGTAGCCGACCTGCACGCCGAGGGGCAGACGCGTTCGTTCGTTCATGCAGGCGCCGCAGAGCGTAACGAGCGCGTCGGCGAACACCTCCGCGAGCTGGCGAACTCAAGACCCCGCGCGCGTCACGCGACGCCTCATCGACCCATCAACTCGTGCGCGTAGGCGCGCAGAGCCTGCTCGACACGCTCGACTTCCTCGCCACGGAACGGGCTGATCGGTGCCCGCAGTTCGAGGAAGCGCACGAGCACGGCCGCGAGCTTGCCGTCCGGCGCGAGCTGCCGCAGCAGTGCCGTGGTCGCCTTCGCCACCGCCGCGGCCGCCGGATCGCCGGCCGTGCGCAACCACGTCCGGAAGCTTCGCCGCTTCGACTGCAGCAGCCGCCTGCTGCTCGCGGCACCGACGAACACCATGGCGACCAGCAGCCGAAGAACGATCATCGTGCAGGCTCCGCGCTGCGCACTGCCGGGGCGGGCTCGCGCAGGCTGTCGATGGCGACGATGCGTGCGGTGCCGGCCGTGGTGTCGACCTGCACGGCGAGCCGCGGCACCCCGTTGGCTTGCAGGTAGTGCCACGAGGTGCCTGCTGGCAGCGCACTACTCGCGAACGTGACGCACACGGGCAACACTGCGGCCGTGGTTGTCTGCAGTTCGAGACGGCCGTCGGCCAGCAGACGTCGCGCCGGTAGGCGCTCGCGCCGCACGTCGACCAACGACCCGGGCACACTGATGCCTGCGCAGCGCATCACGAGTTGCAGGCTCTGCTCGCGCAGCAGGCGGTCGAGTTCCTCCGCCGTGCGCAGGTTGGCCCCGGGCACGCCTTCGAGGCCAGGCAGTGCATCGACGCCGTCGCCGAGCGCGGAGATGTCGAGCACGAGGTGCGGACGTTCGCTCGTCACGAGGACGCTGGCCCGCACGTGGGCAACTGGCCGCGGGATCGCCGCATCTTCGAAGTAGAGGGCCGTCTTCTCGTCGAGGCGGCGCGGCGCCGTGCCCACGAAGCGCAACACGAGCAACGATCCAGCGACGAGGCAGGCGAGTCGACCGAGTCGACGCATGTGAGTCTCCTGGCAGAGGACGGGCCTGAGTGTAGACAACTGCCGCCGCAGTGGCGCGAGGGTCGCTTCGCCATTTACACCGCGCTTGCGCAGCGATCCCGCCGCACCATTGGCGAGGCAGGATTGCCGTGGCGCTGACCCCGCCGCTTGCTAACGTCGGGCCGGCATGAGCGACCCCAACGTCGGCAAGCGCGCTGCGGCCCATGCTGCCGCGGATCTCGTCCAGAGCGGTACGACGATCGGCCTCGGCAGCGGCTCGACGTTCCTGCACGTCATCGATCGGCTCGCCGAGCGCATGCGGACACAGGGTCTGCGCGTCACGGGCGTGGCGACGAGCAAGGCAACCGCTGACGCCGCTGCGCGCGCTGGCATTCCGCTGCTCGAACTCGACGCCGTCGAACGACTCGACCTCGCGATCGACGGTGCCGACGAAGTGGACAGCAAGAAGAACCTCATCAAGGGCGGCGGCGGCGCCCACGTGCGCGAACGCATCGTCGCCGCGGCTGCGAAGGAGCTCGTGGTCATCGTCGATGACAGCAAACTCGTCGAGGTGCTCGGCAGGTTCTTCCTGTTGCCCGTCGAAGTGCTGCAGTTCGGCTGGCAGCACACGGCGCGGCGCGTGCGGGCGACGGGATGCAAGCCCGAGCGGCGCGAACGCAACGGGGCGCCGTTCGTCACCGACAACGGCAACTACGTGCTCGACTGCAAGTACGACGGCATCCCGGATCCGGCCGGCCTCGAGCGCAAGCTGAACGCGATGACGGGCGTCGTCGACCATGGCCTGTTCGTGGGGATGGCGGGCCGCATCGTCGTCGGCGATGCGCAGGGCAAGGTGCGCGTGATCCCATAGGACGGCCCTGTTCCGTGATCCCTGCGTTCGATCACCGCCGACGACACGCTGTGATGCCCAAGCCCCGGGCGGCCATCCCACCGGCGACGAGGGAGTCCTTTACACGGTGGTGTAGACAGTCCGATACTACGTACGCTATTCCATAAGGATTTCCGCATGACCAGCGTCACCATCCAGGAACTCAAACAGGCCATGGCCGCCGTGCTCAAGCGCGTCGGGCTTGGCGAGTGGATCACGATCCTGAAGCATGGCAAGCCGGTGGCTCGACTGGGTCCGCCCGTCGAGCCAGGGGTCCATGTCGGGAGCCGGTTCGACACCGGCGTGCGCCTCACTCCGTTCGGACGCCGCATGAGCAAGGGAGCCTACCTGGCGGTTCTGACAGAGGACCGTCGCGGTGAAGACGGATGAAGCAACGCCTCTATGTCGACACCTCCGCCTACCTGTGCATGCTGCTCGGCGAGGAAGGGGCGCCAGCGGTGGCGGAGAGGCTGGCGGCGAGTCGTCTCTACTCCAGTGTCCTGCTGGTCCTGGAGACGCGCCGCAACCTCGTGCGGCTGGCTCGCGGCGGCGACCTCAAGCCAGCGACACTCCACGACCTGCTCGACCGCGTCCGTCGGGACAGTGAAGCCTTCACCCTGAAGGACCTCACGGTCGACCTGTGCGCGGATGCGTCCATGCCGGCGGTCAACACGCCGAGAAGTCTCGATCTCGCCCACCTGAGGACCGCCCTGTGGTTTCATCGGCGAGAGCCTCTCGACGGCTATGTGACGCACGATGAAGCACAGCGGCTCTCGGCGCGCGAGCTGGGGCTGCCGACCGAGTAGAGAGCGGCGCGAGTCTCGCTTCCCGCCGCATCGGCTCCTAGACTCCGCCTCGCCTGAGTCCACGCATGGCAACACTCAAGAATTTTTGTGCCGGCGAGTGGGTCGCATCTGCCGGCACGCAGGCGCTCGAACTCAGCAACCCCGCTACCGGCGAATCGCTGGGCCAGGTCCCGCTCGGCGACCAGCGCGACGTCGATCGCGCCGTCACTGCTGCGGCCGCCGCGTTCCCGGCCTGGCGCGCAACACCCGCGGTCGTGCGCGCGCGCCACCTGTTTCGCCTGAAGGCCCTGCTCGACCAGCATCTCGACGAGATCGCGACCCTCGTCACCAAGGAGAACGGCAAGACGCTCGACGAGGCGCGCGGCTCGGTGCGGCGCGGCATCGAGAACATCGAACACGCGTGCGGCATCCCGTCGCTCATGATGGGCAGCTCGCTCGAGGACGTCGCCGCCGGCATCGACTGCGAGACGTTCCGCCAGCCGCTCGGCGTGTTCGCCGCGGTGACGCCTTTCAACTTCCCCGCGATGGTGCCGCTGTGGTTCTGGCCGTACGCGATCGCGACCGGCAACACGTTCGTCTTGAAGCCGAGCGAACAAGTGCCGCTGTCGTCGATGCGCATCGTCGAACTCGCGCACCAGGCGGGCCTGCCGCCCGGCGTGCTGAACCTCGTGCACGGCGGCAAGGCGGCAGTCGAAGCGCTGCTCGCGCATCCGGGCATCGCCGGCATTTCGTTCGTCGGTTCGTCGCCGGTCGCGCGGCTCGTCTATGCCGAGGCCGCGAAGCACGGCAAGCGCGTGCAAGCGCTCGGCGGCGCCAAGAACCACGTCGTCGTCATGCCCGACGCCGACCTCGATCGCACCACCGCGATCGTCACGGAGTCGGTGTTCGGCTGTGCGGGCCAGCGCTGCCTCGCCGGCAGCGTCATCGTCGGCGCGGGCAAGGCTTACGAGGCGATGCGCGAGCGACTCGTCGCTTCGGCGAAACAACTGCGCCTCGGCAACGGCCTCGACCCCGGCGTGACGCTCGGCCCGGTCGTCTCCGCGCGCCACAAGGAACGCGTGCTCGGCTACATCGAGTCCGGGCAGAAACAAGGTGCGGTGCTCGCGCTCGACGGCCGCGGTGCCTCCGTGAAGGGCTACCCGAAGGGCCAGTTCGTCGGGCCGACGGTGTTCGACCGCGTCGACCCGAGCATGACGATCGGCACCGAGGAGATCTTCGGGCCGGTCGCGTGCGTGACGCCGGCGCGCGACCTCGACGATGCGCTCGCGACGATCGCGCGTTCGTCGTTCGCCAACGCGACCTCGATCTTCACGCAGAGTGGCAAGGCGGCGCGCGAGTTCCGCTACCGCGTCGGCGTCAGCATGATCGGCGTCAACATCGGTGTCGCCGCACCGATGGCGTTCTTCCCGTTCGGCGGCACCAAGGGTTCGTTCTTCGGCGACCTCAAGGCGCACGGCCGTGACGCGATCAGCTTCTACACCGACCAGAAGGTCGTCATCTCCCGATGGTCCTAGGTTTCTGGTCATGAAGCGCGAGGGAAACTGATGGCGAGGATCGTGCGCGGCGGCCTCATCCAGGCGAGCAATCCCCTGAACGACGCGAACGCCCCGATCGAGCGCGTGCGCCAGGCGATGTTCGACAAGCACCTGCCGCTCATCGAAGAAGCCGGCAAGCGCGGCGTGCAGATCCTCGGCCTCCAGGAGATGTTCAACGGCCCGTACTTCTGTCCGAGCCAGGACTCACGCTGGTGCGACCTCGCCGAATCGGTGCCTGGGCCGACGACGGAACGCCTGCAGCCACTCGCGAAGAAGCACGCGATGGTGATCGTCGTGCCGGTCTACGAACGCGAGATGTCGGGCGTCTACTACAACACGGCCGCCGTGCTCGACGCCGACGGCAGCTACCTCGGCAAGTACCGGAAGACCCACATCCCCCACACGTCGGGCTTCTGGGAGAAGTTCTTCTTCAAACCCGGCAACCTCGGCTACCCGACCTTCCAGACCCGCTACGCGCGCATCGGCGTCTACATCTGCTACGACCGCCACTTCCCCGAGGGCGCGCGCCTGCTCGGCCTGCACGGCGCCGAGATCGTGTTCAATCCATCGGCGACCGTGAAGGGGCTGTCGCAGTACCTGTGGAAGCTCGAGCAGCCCGCGCACGCGGTCGCGAACGGCTACTTCATGGCGTGCAGCAACCGCGTCGGCACCGAGGCGCCCTGGAACATCGGCGAGTTCTACGGCTCGAGCTACTTCGTCGATCCGCGCGGGCAGTTCCTCGCGACCGGCAGCGAGACGAAGGACGAACTGGTCGTCGCCGACATGAACCTCGACATGATCGAAGAGGTGCGGCGCATCTGGCAGTTCTTCCGCGACCGGCGGCCGGAGTGCTACGAGGACCTGGTCAAGCAACTGCCGTGAGCGAACGAAGGCGGAGTCCATGCGCACGCTGATCAAGAACGGAACCGTCGTCACCGCGACCGACACCTGGACCGGCGACGTGCTCGTCGACGGCGAACTCGTGGTCTTGCTCGGCACCAGGCTCGACGTGCCGGCCGACCGCACGATCGACGCGCGCGGCAAGTACGTGCTGCCCGGTGGCATCGACGTGCACACGCACCTCGACATGCCGTTCGGCGGTGCGACCTCGGCCGACGACTTCACGAGCGGCACGATCGCGGCGGCCTGCGGCGGCACGACGTCGATCGTCGACTTCGCGATCCAGTACAAGGGGCAGACGCTCCACCACGCTTGGGAGACGTGGATGGAGAAGGCGCGCGGCAAGGCCGTGATCGACTACGGCTTTCACATGATCGTCACGGATCTGAACGACAAGACGGAGCCCGAGATGGACGGCCTCGTCAAGGAAGGCGTGTCGTCGTTCAAGTTGTTCATGGCGTATCCGGGCGTGTTCATGATGGACGACGCGACGATCTTCCGCGCGCTGCTGCGCACGGGCGAGAACGGCGGGATGATCTGCATGCACGCCGAGAACGGCGGCGTCATCGACGTGCTCACGAAGCGCGCGCTGGCTAAGGGGCAGACGGCGCCGAAGTACCACGCGTTGACGCGGCCCGCGCGGGCCGAGGCCGAGGCGACGCATCGCGCGATCGCGCTCGCCGAGATGGCGAACGTGCCGATCTACATCGTGCACCTGTCGGCCGCGGAAGCGTTGGAGCAGGTGACGGCGGCGAGAGATCGCGGGATTCCGGCCTACGCCGAGACGTGTCCGCAGTACCTGTTCCTGAGCTACGAGAACTACGAGGAGCCCGGCTTCGAGGGCGCCAAGTACGTGATGAGTCCGCCGCTGCGGCCGAAGGCCCAGCAGGATCTCTTGTGGCGCGGGCTGTCGGGCAACGACCTGCAGGTCATCTCGACCGACCACTGCCCATTCTGCCTGAAGGAGAAGGACCTGGGCCGCGGCGACTTCAGCAAGATCCCGAACGGCGCGCCCGGCATCGAGACGCGCATGAGCCTCGTGTTCGACGGCGGTGTCGGCCAAAAGCGCATCTCGCTGAACCGCTTCGTCGAGATCACGTCGACGAGCCCCGCCAAGATCTTCGGCATGTACCCGAAGAAGGGCACGATCGCGCCGGGCTCGGATGCGGATCTCGTGGTGTTCGATCCGGCGCGCGAGACCGTGCTCGCGGCGAAGACGCTGCACATGAAGGTCGACTACAACCCGTACGAAGGGCGGCGCGTGAAGGGCGCGACCGATCTCGTGATGTCGCGCGGCAAGGTCATCGTCGAGCACGGCAAGTTCGTCGGTCGCGCCGGTGATGGCGTGTTCCTGAAGCGCGCCGGTCGAGTCCTCTGACGGCGCGTTCGGGAGTCGGCAGCAACGCCTCGAGACACGGGCGGCGGTTCCGTGAAGCCGTGCTCGAAGGCTACGACGACGCCCGCCGCGGGCGCGTGCTGCCGCCGCAGGGCGACCTACGCAGCATGATCGCTGAAACAAAGCGACGTGATCGGAATGGTTGGGACTGACGGAGGACTGACGGCCGGCGGGTAGCAGACCGTCTCGCGATTCCGGCGGGCGTCGACGTGGACACCCACCTCGACATGCCGTTCGGCCGTGCCACCTCCGCCGGACGGCTACAAGCGAGAAGGTCGCGCAAGAACCAAGGCGATCCGTCCGTACTCCGGCCCATCAAGGGCTTCGAGCTGGTGTTCGATATCGATGTTCTCACCAAGCTTGCTTGCCCACCACCCATCTGCAACCTGCCGTGCAGCATGCGTCGGCATCCCGCTCGACGAGGCATAGATCGCGACCTTCTCCTTGCCAACGTCGACGCGCGCGTCGGATCGTTCGACGTAGCCCGCGAGTCCAAGAGCACGCTCGAATGCCTGGAGACTCTCCTCGCGGGGCACTTCGGGCGGCCAGTAGTTCAAGAACAACGGGTCCGGCCACCACCAGTGCTCCTGGTCACCCACCGCCCACGCGATGCAGTTGTAGTTCTCGTCGACCGGACTCGTTGGGCGACAGTTCCTCACGGTGAGCCGCGGAAACGTTGCGCTGGCCACCCTGATCCAGTCTTCGAAACTCACGGCGCCAGCAACCCCTTCGCCCGCCCCCAATCCAACCAGGCCTTCTTCATGCGCGGGATGGCGCCGCGGTCCTGCGGCGGTACCGGATCAACCCCGGAGATGGCCTTCAATGCCCAGAACCAGTGGCCCCTGCCCTCAGAAAGAGCCTCGAGGATCATCGGCAACGCAGCGGGCCCCATGCCGATGATCGCCTGGTAGTCAGGGTGCATGGCCATTGCCGTCGTCGAGGACGAAAAGGCCGTCTGCTGCCGCCAACGATTCGCGAGTCGACGGAACGCCTCTCGCTCAGTCTCTCGCGCCCGCGACACGGGGAAGGCGAAGTGCGCCGCGAGTTCTTGGATGCGTTGCTGCAGCGTTGCGGCGTCCGGGCCAGCGCCGACCGTCGCCACGGCAAGCAATACGTTGCCGGCGACTCCCGCGGAGCTGGCGCGGTGCGGACCGGAGGATGGACGGGCCTTCGAAATCGAGATCACTTGAACCGCTCCAGTGCTTCTGTCGTGAGACTACCGAAGAACAGCTGGTTCTTCAGGCGACGAAGGACATCGATCTTCTGCCAGGTCTCGTCCTCGCGGAAACCGTTGGGGCGCTCCGCCGACACGTCGATGTCGAGGATGCACTCAGCTGCATCCCCTTCGAGGGATTGGGTGAGAACAGCAACGGCAGCGTCAGCCTCGAACGGAATGACCACGCGCTGAAGATACCCGGTAACCGCCTGCGGCAGCGTCGGCCCGAGAGTGAACATCGTCAAGAACGTGCGGTCGAACGGTTCACCGGGTGGCAACGGGATGCGGTTGATGAACCTGGTTGCAATGCGGATGACCTTGTCCGGTTGGGCCACGTCGCGGTACCGACCCCACCATTCGGTCGACTTCGCCAGCAGATCCGCCCACGAGCCATAGGGCTGCAAGCGGGACACGGTCAGACCGTCCAGGTGCAGCTGCACGACCCATTTCTCGTCCACGGATCGCAGAACTACACCATCCGCCTCCTCCTTCGACGAAGCGGGTGCAGCCCCCGGTCCGAAGTGGATCTGGGCCATGAAGCGCGATCGCTGCTTCCGCGAGGGAAACTCCGCGGCGAAGTTCTCGGCCAAGGCAACGAACGCATCGACGCTCGCCCTCGAAGAACGCTCTACTCGTAGGTCGATCAGACCTTCGACGATCGGCGCCTTGGACAGGCTCGGCCTTGTAGTCATGCGATCACGCTGGACAGACGGCGGAAGCAGGGAACAGCTACCAACGCTGCACTGCAACCGCAGTGTGACGGTGGCTTGCGCATGGCGCAACCTCCATCGCCGCCGGCTCGCCGGTCCGGCGGGATCGACGTGGACACGCACCTCGACCGCCGTTCGGCGGTGCGACCTCGGCCGACGACGTCACGAGAGGCACGATCGCGCCGGGCATGACCCGGTGCTGTACAGAGGCATCGCCGCCGAACTCGATCGTGACTACGCCGTGCGCCGCGACCGCTTGTGCCGCGCGACCTTGGTGCG
Source organism: Planctomycetota bacterium (assembly GCA_043740335.1). Taxonomy (GTDB): domain Bacteria; phylum Planctomycetota; class UBA1135; order UBA1135; family UBA2386; genus DASVAL01. The sequence goes on along the minus strand of JAYUCN010000837.1, from coordinate 989 downwards.
GGCCACCGTCAAGAGGAGCCGCAGGGCGGTGTTGACGGCCTCGGCCGTCGGAAACGCCGCCGCCACGTCCTCATCGAGCACCACGACGTTGCCGCCCGCGACCGCGCGCGCGTAGTACTTGCCACGAACCGGGTGCGCGAGCCGACCCTGGTCGTAGCCGGGTCGGAGGTCGTCCGACCGTCTAGAACGAGCCTTCTTCGTAGTCATGGCTTTCACTTGCCGTCGACGAGGACGTCGGTCACGCGCCCTTGCGGGTCAAGGTGAGGATCTCGTCGGTCGTCATCGGCACGCTCGCCCGGCCTCGCAACCGGTCGACGACGCCCTTGCCGCGCGAACGCTTGCCGCGCACCCTCACGATGCGGACTGCCTTGCCATCGACGACGAAGTCGACCTCCGTGTTCGGCAGCAAGCCCAGCCGCTCGCGGATCTCCTGGGGAATCGTGACCTGACCCTTCGACGTGATGCGCATGCTGCCTCCTTGGTAGGAACGCAGTCAGCAAGACTAGCGTGTTCCTGGTCCGAGGCGACCGGGCACGCAGTTCGGACCGGTGCGCATGCCGGCACCGCCAGACCTGGGAGGAAGCACCCTCCGGCGAGCGGACCCTCGTTGCCTGTCGCGGCGCGCGCGTAGGATGCTGCGGCGGTGGGCCCGGTGGTCCGGGCCTGCTTGAACTTCCTACTCGCTCGCACGCCCAACCAGGATCCATGCCAGTGACGACCATCGTCGCGACCATCGAACGCATCGCGAAGGAGCACGCCGCGATCGAGGAGGGACGCTCCCACGCGAGCCGGTATGGCGAACCTCACGTCGAGGTCATGGACACGATCGATGATCCGCAGACGGGTCACACGATCGCGTGGTTCGTCTTCGACTTCATGCTCCTGTACAGCGCCCAGTCGGGATCGGACTCGTACTTCCACCACGTCTTCGTCGGCCACGTGGTCATCGTCGACGGCAAGGTCCTCGAGACGTCGATCGAGCAGCGTCT
>JAYUCN010000836.1:0-3193 GCA_043740335.1 Planctomycetota bacterium | reverse complement strand
AACGGCACATCGGCCGTCGGCCCCGGTTCAATGGCCTGATCCGGCGGATCGATGCGGCAGCGTTCTGCCGGCAGGTCAAGGGTGATACGGAAGTGGCGCAGCAGTCCGATCCCCAGCATGGCGATGACCTCCGGAGCATGCGGCGCCTGTTCGCCATGGTCGACGAAGACCGGAACATCGTCGATGACCAGGTCGCCGATCGTGATCCGCTCCAACAGACCGGCCGCGTTGGTGGCCTTGCCTGCCACCGTTATCACGTCGGCGCTGGCCCCCGCCTCGCGCGCCAGGGCAGCGGCCGCTCGCCCGAGCACCGTGAGTGCGGCGCCGCTGTCCAGCACGAACCATCCCGACAGCGTTTGGCCCATTCCCGACAACGTGCCCTGCACGGCCGGCAGCGGCAGCAACCGCATCGGCAGATCGACAAGCACACGGTTCTTGCGGTACGGCTCGCGGCTGGCGAGGAGCCCGGCGAACGCCGTCACGGTGGCGATGTACGTACCCTTGCCCACCGCCGGGTCCGGCAAGAACTCGCGGGCTCGTCGGAGCCAGGGCGCAGCAGCCGCGAAGCGGCCGGCATCGGCAAGCATCGAGCCCAGCCGGAACGCAGCCGCCGGCTGCTGAGGATCGGCCTCGAGGATCCCCCGCAGGTCGGCGACCGCCTCGTCGAGCTCGCCGCGCGCGCCGCGGGTGCTTGCGTGAGCGATCCGTGCCAGCACCAGGTTGGGATCGACGGCCAGGGCCTCGTCGGCGAGCACGGCCGCTTCCGCCGATCGCCCCTGTTCCTCGCGCACCGCCGACAGCAGTGCCTTGCCGTGGCCGTCGTCGGGGACGATCGCGAGGGTCTGCACGGCGAGGTCCTCGGCCGTAGGCCAGAAGCCGATCCACAGCAGGCGGGTGCCGAGGTCGATCATCGCCCCGGCATCGGCGTCGTCGATGCGGAGTGCTTCGGCACCGGCTTGCCGCAGCGACGCGATCATGCGCACTTGGTTCGGACCGGCGCCCGTCATGACGCCACGAGGTTCGGGAATGCGCAGCCGGCCTTGCACACGCGCATCGCGCCGATGAGCCAACGGCCGCAGCAGCGGATGTTCCGGGGCACTCTCCGCGTTCCTCGCAGCGGTGCCGCTACTCGCCGGCGTCCATGCGAACCACACGACAACCGTCGCTGTGACCACCAGCAACAGGAGCCCGACAGCGGTGTGATGCTTCATCGTTGCGCGTGAGGATGCCGCAACGCCGCACGAATGCCCTCTTCCTTCAGCCTCGGGTGAGAGTCAACCATGACCCTAGGCTAGATGCTGATCGCGGCAGCGACAAGCCCTGCAGGCTCGCGGCGCCCACTACCCGAGCAGCAACTCCAGATCCCCGCGTGTCATGTCCTGCAGCAACGAACGCTCGTTACCGAGGATCGCCTCGCACAGCGCCCGCTTCTGCGCCTGCAGTTCGAGCACCCGTTCCTCGACCGTGCCACGGCAGACCAACCGGTACGCGTGCACCGTGCGCTTCTGGCCGATGCGGTGCGCGCGGTCGATCGCCTGCATCTCGGCGGCGGGGTTCCACCACGGATCCAGCACGAACACGTAGTCGGCGGCGGTCAGGTTGAGACCGAAGCCGCCGGCCTTGAGGCTGATGAGGAACACCGGACACGCGGCGTCTTCCTGGAAGCGCTGCACGCGCGCCGCGCGGTCGCGCGTCTGCCCGTCGAGCCGTTCGAACACGATGCCCCGCTGCCGCAGTTCCGGTTCGACCAGATCGAGGAACGACGTGAACTGCGAGAACACGAGCACCTTGTGCCCTTCTTCGGCGAGCTCTTCGAGCCGCGGCAGCAGGGTCTCGAGCTTGGCGCTCGCCGCGCTGCGCCTTTGCGGATCGAGCAGCCCTTCGTGGCACGCCGCCTGGCGCAGGCGCAGCAGCGCCTCGAGCACGACGAAGCGCTGGTCGTTGCCGAGTTCGCCACCTTCGGCCAAGAGCCGCGCGCGGTAGTGCGAACGCAGCTCGTCGTAGCGGCGCCGTTGCGCGGGCTCGAGGTCGCACCAGAGCGTCTGCTCGACCTTGTCCGGCAAGTCGGTCAGCACCTGCGCCTTCGTGCGGCGCAGCAGCACCGGTCGGAGCGCGCGCTGCACGAGCTCACGATGCTGCGCCATCGTCTCGTCGGTCAGGTCCTTGCCGAACAAGGCGCGGAACGCAGGCAGTCGGCCCAGCATGCCGGGATTCAAGAACTCGAACAGCGACCATAGTTCGCCGAGGTGGTTCTCGACGGGCGTGCCGGTGAGAGCGAGCCGATGGTCCGCGCGCAGCAGTCGCACCGCCTTGCTGGTCTGGCTGTCGGCGTTCTTGGCCACCTGCGATTCGTCGAGGATCGCGTAGTGGAAGCGCAGCTCGTGCTCCGCGAACTGCACGGCGTCGGCGCGCACGATGGCGTAGGTCGTGAGCACGAGGTCGTGGCGCACGAGTTCTTCCGGCGGCGTGCGCTGCCAGCGATCGGGCTGGCTGAAGTCGAGCACGCGCAGGCGGGGCGCGAAGCGTTCTGCCTCGGCGAGCCAGTTGGGCAACACGCTGCGCGGCGCCACGAGCAGGCTCGCGCGCGCATTCCGCTTGCGGTTCTCTTGCAGATCGGCCAGATGCGCCAGCACCTGCACGGTCTTGCCGAGTCCCATGTCGTCGGCGAGGCAGCCGCCGAGACCGAACTCGCGCAGGAACCGCAGCCAGCCGAGCCCGTGGCGCTGGTAGGGCCGCAGTTCGCCGCGAAACGACGCCGGCTCGGTCGCCGGCACGACGCTGCGGAACGAGGCGAGGCGCTTCTGCAACTGGCTGAACTTGCGATCGACGGCGAACGCGTCGCCGTCGCGCGCCTCCAGCATCGCGTCGAGCAGCAGTGCTTGCGAGTTCGGCAGCCGCACGACGTCGCCATCAGTTTCGCCGCCGAGCAGCCGCAGGGCTTCGACACGTCGTAGCCAGCGCTCGGGCAACAGCCCGAACGAACCGTCGCCGAGCTCGATGAACCCATCGGGCGTCACCTTGCGACGCAGCAGTTCCGGAAAGTTGGCCGCATGGCCATCGAACTCGACTTCGCCGCCGACCTCGAGCCAGTCGAGCCCGGAGCGCACGTTGCCCTTGCCGCCGACGAACGGGCGCAGCCGCTTGTTGTTCAAGAACAGCGTGGTCATGAAGAAGGCGGGCGCGACGCTCGCGA
>JAYUCN010000835.1:0-7753 GCA_043740335.1 Planctomycetota bacterium | reverse complement strand
TGGCTCAGCGCCTCCGGCAGCCGCCAGGAGTCGGCAACCACGCCCGCGGCGGTGGCGTGGTCGATGCCGAACAGGCGCCGCTCGAGTTGCACGTGGTCGAGCGAAGGATCGGCCTGGAGCACCGCCAGGGTCCGCGCGAAGTCCACACAGTTGCTCACCTGGCTCAGGGCGACCTTGCCGACATTGTGCAGGATCCCGGCCGTGAAGGCCGTCTCGGCCGCGACCTCATCGCCACGCTGCGCGAGCAACTTGCTGCCCAGTGCGCAGGCGTAGGAATGGCGCCAGAGCGCCTCGGGCTCGGCATAGGACGAGCCAGCGACCTTGGCGAACATGCTCGCCGAACAGGTCACGAGCACGAGCTGGACCAGATTGCGGGTGCCCAGATAGGTCACCGCATCCGCGATCGAAGTGACCTCGAATGCGAGCCCGTGGCGCGCAGAGTTGCAACAGCGCAGGATCCGTGCGACCAGCGACGGGTCGGTACGCACGAGCGCCGTGAGTGCGTCGATCGAGTACTCGGGATCCTGCACGATCTGCAGCACCCGCTGCGCCACGTTGGGCAGCGGCGGCATCGTCTTCAGGATGCGAAGGATCTGAGGGAGAGGGTTCATCCCGGGGGGTGCGACGCGGGATTCATCGACCGATGGGCAGGAAAACCGTACGGGTCCCGCACGCGCTGGCTGGTCGGCAGTCGAGCCGACCGCGCGTTCAGCCGGCCACGTTGTGGGTGCGGTCCAGCTGTGCCTTCAGCCGCGCCATGACGTTGCTGTGGATCTGGCAGACGCGCGACTCGGTCAGCTCCATGATCTCGCCGATCTCGCGCATGGTCAGACCTTCGTAGTAGTACATGAGGATGATGAGGCGCTCTTTCTTGGTCAGGCTGCCGGTGATCGTCTCGAGCGCGTCGCGCTGTTGGATGGTGTCGACGGGATCCACCGACTTGCGGTCGGCGAGGATCTCGACCTTCTCCATCTCCTTCTCCTCGTCGCCGTCGTCCCACTTCTCCGACAGCGAGAAGATCGTCTTTGCGTTGGCTTCGGCCTCGTGTGCCTGCAGCTCCTCGAGCGTGATGCCGAGGGCGGTCGCGATCTCCGCCTGGTTCGGCGCGCGGCCGAGCTCGCCCTCGAGCTGGCGGATGGCGCGGTCCAGTCGGTGGGCCTTGAGTCGCACCAGGCGAGGCACCCAGTCCTGCGAACGCAGCTCGTCGAGAATCGAACCGCGGATGCGTGTCGTGCAGTAGGTCTTGAACTTGATGCCGCGCGACAGATCGAAGCCGTTGATCGCGTCCATGAGGCCGAACGTGCCGGCCGAGCTGAGGTCGTCGAGCTCGATCGACTTCGGCAGGGTCTGCAGCACGCGTTCGGCGATGGCTCGCACGAGCGGCATGTGGTACTCGATGAGGGTGTTGCGCAGGTTCTCGTCGCGCGTGCGCTTGTAGGTCTTCCAGATCACCTCGAGTTCGAGTTCCGACACGCCGTGGTTGGTGCTGGTCGGAACGGCGGGCGTGGCGAGCTTGCTCCTGGTCTCTCGCCCCACTGCCTTGAAGCGGGGGGCGGGGGCGGCGGAACGGAGAGACGGACGTACGGCAACCGAGGATCGGGCCATGACTCAGAACTCCAGCTGGAGAGGTGCTGCGGACGGGAGGGGAAGAACCTGGACCAACCACTGCAGCAGGCCAAATTGCCGCGGGCAGTGGCTGGCGTGGGACGCCGGCTCGTGACGCGTCGAAAGGAGAAACTGTCGCTTCTGCCTTCCCTTCCCCTGCACACTTCGACATGGCGTCGGGTGGCTGGAGTTCATCGTGGGTCGCAAGGCTGTGGCCGCGCGGCATCGATCGGCCAGCCGAGAACTGGTCGGCCGAACGGATGCGCTCTGTGCGGGTTGGAGCTATTACGAGCCCTCGCTTCATTTCGGGAACCAGGCTGCCATGGCCGGCGGGAACCGGTCGAAGGCCCTAGGCTTTGCGTCACCGACTTTCGTCGGGTTTGCCTTTTCGAGAAGCGTCTGTGGGTGGGAGCCGAATCACAAAAGAGCAGCTGACCGCGGGGTCAGTGGCCCATGATCGGCGCGACCTGGACAGCGATTGAGGACTTTCCCCAGGAATCTTGAGAGATTCCCACAAGTTGCTGATCGATGGCGACTTGCGTGTGGAGAGAATGTGAGTTCAAGAGCGAGCCTACCGGACGGACACCAGGGCCTCGACGCGGTGCGGCGCCAACCGTTGGCGGCCCGCCAGGAAGCACAACTCGACCACGACCGCACACGCGGCGACCTCGCCACCACAGCTCTCGACGAGTTGACAGGCCGCCCCCATGGTGCCTCCCGTGGCCAGCAGATCATCGACCAGCAGCACTCGTTCCCCCGGCAGTACTGCGTCCTGGTGGATCTCGACGGCGTCGGTGCCGTACTCGAGCACGTACTCGACGCGACTCGTTTTCCAGGGCAGCTTGCCCGGCTTGCGCACGGGCACGAAGCCGACCCCGAGCCGCATCGCGAGGGGAACGCCGAACAGAAAGCCTCTGGACTCGATGGCCGCGACCTTGTCGACGCGACCGGCGTCGATCGCCGCCAGCTGATCGATGGCAGCCTGCATTGCCGGCGGTGAGGCCAGCAGCGGCGTGATGTCCTTGAACAGGATGCCCGGCTTCGGGAAGTCGGGCACGTCGCGCAGGAACTGGCTGAGATCCATGGCGAGATCGTGCCGCGATTGCGGGCCGAGGGCGAGGGTGTCCTCTACTGCTTGCGCGATGCGGCGCCCTGGCGCACGCGATCCCGACCCGACACCACGATGGCCCCGGGCATGCTGGCCAGGTCGGGTGCATCCGCGACCTTGGCCTTGGGCACGCGACCTTCGATGGCACGCGCCGGTTGCTGGTGCGGTGGCTGGTTCGGTGCTCGATGGCCGGTGACTGGGCGTCGAGGCGGGGCCTTGGCAGGCGGTTGCTGCTTCAGGTTCTTCTGGCTGGTCGGCGGCGTCGCCGAACGTGCGGCAGGTCGCGGCGCGCCGTGCTTGGGCACCGGTCGGTGGAAGTGCTGGAGCGCTTCGGGTCGCCGCGGCAAGGCGGGCTCCTTTTGAGCTGGCTCGCTCGCGACGCACGGGGCAGGTGTTTCCCCGGCCGGCGTGGTCGCGTTCGGCACCGACAAGAGGTTGCCCAGGTCGGCGCGTTTGCTGTCCAACCAGGTGCCGAGCAGGCGTGAGGCGACGAACAAAGGCACCACGCCGAGCGGCCCGATGGCGGCAATCTGCACCCACACGGGTCGCCCGAGAGTGGCCCACAGCAGCAGCGCGGCTGGCACGAACAACAGGCAGGTCACCGCCGACAGCCCGATGTAGGAATGTCCGCCTCGCGCAACGCCGCGCAGCAGGGTGACGGGCGACAGCGAGGCGAGGTCGCCGCGCACATGCCGCAAGGCCCAGGCGAGCGGCGTGAAGAACGCACCGATCAGGAGCCCCGGTAGCGTCGTCGTGAGCGGCGCCCCGAGGGCCATCGTCAGCAGCGAAGGCGCGATCAGCGAACCGAGCACGAGCAGCGCGTCGACGAGAAACTGGCGCGCAGCCGCCACGAGCTGACCGAACTCGGGCACTGGCGGCACGTCGCCAGAACCATCGCTGCTCGCACGCAGGATCTGACGCCCCATGGCACCGACCACGGTGAGCACGCACAGACCCGGCAGGGCGGCGATCGCCGCGAGCAGCAACATCGAACTGCCAGCGGTCAGGAAGCCGCCTACACCGACCACGAGCGGGAACGCCAGCGTCGTCACCATCACGAGCCACGGCATGTGCTGGTGGAACAGGTATTGGACCGCATCGACGACATGCTCGCGCAGGCTGGGGCCGAGCCGTTCTCCGCCTGGCACTCGCGTCGTGGTCCCGGCATCGCTGGCTGCCGGCGCCTCGGCATGGTCAGGTAGCGCGGGGCGGGTGGCCGGCCCCGCCACGAGATGTAGGCGCTGCAGGCGCGACTGCAGGACCTTGAACATCGTCTCGTTGCGAATGTGCCGCAGGCAGCGCACGGCTTCGTCGCCGTGGCCCAGGCGCAGACTCACGTCGGCGAGTTCCTTCCAGAGTTCGTCGGAATCGAGGCCGCGTTCGATGGCACGATGAAGGCCCGCATAACGCTGCTGCGGCGACTCCACCTGCGGGGTGGCATGACTCTCCAGCTGCACGACTGCTCCTTGGTTGTCGGGGTTTCGGACACTGCGGCGCGCTGTTGATCGACGCTCGGGGCCGTCGCCTTGACCAGCTAGTCCCAGGCCGGGATCGCTGGCGCCGCGTGTTCGTCAAGTCGTCGCCCGACGAACGACGATGCAACGCGCGGAGGTCCTCACCATGCGATCGGATGTTGCGCGCTTTCTCATCGCCGGTGTGACCGGTTGCGGGCTCTGCCCGTCCCAGAACGTGACCGTGCCCGCCAGCTTGAATGGCGTCGAGGGAGGCGGTGGCACCAACATCCCTTTCGGCAGCAATCTGGCCTGCCGCTACCAGTGCATCTACGACGCGGAAGAACTGCCTTGGGCAGGGCCGCGCGTGATCACGGGCATCCTGCTGCGTGCGGACAACAACGCGCCCTTGTCGGCGATTCCCGCCAAGGGGTTCCTCGACGTGTCCGTGTTGATGTCGACGACGGACAAGAACTCGGCCACGGCCAGCGCCACCTTCGCGGACAACTACGGCTCGGATGCGACCTGGGTCATCAGCCATCAGCTCATGCAGCTGCCGGCCCAGCCGCTGCTGCCAGCCGGACCGCGTCCCGCCAACATTCCCTTCGTGTTCACGGTGCCCTGGGCCTACGGCTTGACGCCGGCGAGCCCTGGTCTGCCTGCGCCCGCCAATCTGCTCGTGGAGATCTGGATCCACTCACAGCCCGCCGGCCTGTACCGCATCGACAATCTCAGCGGCTGTGTGGCACCGACGACGACCTTCGGTCTCCTGGGGCCTCTGTGCGTGGTGCCGACCGTGCCCCCAGCACCGCCGCCAGTCCCCGTGGCGTTGACTACGGACACCTCGATGCTGGCAGGCAGCAGCTTCGCGTGGCACATCGCGAATGCCCCGCCGTCGGTGCCCTTCCTGGTGACTCTCAACCTCACCAACACTGGCGGACTGTTCGGCCAGGCGGCGTGGCCGCTGCCCTACCCGATGTTCGATCCGATGAACCCCTCGCAACCGTCCGCGGCCCTGGCGCCGCTGCTGTGGTCGGCCCCCGACTGCTGGCTCAACCTCGATCCCGTCACCGCACTCGGCGGTTCGACCGACACCGCGGGTGTCGGCAGCGCGGTGGGATTCCTGCCGCCCGGTCGGCAGTTCGTCGGCACGACGTTCTATGCGCAGGCCATCGTGCTGTCGCCGACGTCCAATGCGCTGCGCTTCATCACGTCGCTGGGGCGCAGTTCGACGATCTGCGGGCCCCTCGGGGTCGCGCGCAACTTCTCGTTCTACAACACCGCGAGCACGCCACCAGCACCGACGCCCACCTCCGGCTCGGTCCAGGTCGGGGTCGGGCTCGTCTTCGAAGTGCAGTAGCAGCACACCGAGTCGGCGAAGCCGGCGGCGATCCCTTGCCCTGCCCGACGTGGGGGCCGACACTGTGCGGCTCCCTCATGAAGGTCTTCCTCTGCCGTCCGCGCGGATTCTGTGCTGGCGTCGAACGCGCGATCGAAACGGTCGAACGCGCCCTCGCCAAGTTCGGTCGGCCGGTCTATGTGCGCCACGAGATCGTGCACAACAAGGTCGTCGTGTTGGACCTCGAACGGAAGGGGGCCGTATTCGTCGACGATGTCGCGCAAGTGCCTGCCGGCAGCCACGTGATCTTCAGTGCGCACGGCGTCGCCCCCGAGGTGTTTGCACAGGCCCGTCGCCATCACCTGCATGCGATCGACGCGACCTGTCCGCTCGTGACCAAGGTGCACGTCGAAGCGCGCCGGTTCGCCGCGCGCGGCTACACGATCCTGCTCATCGGCCACGCCGACCACGTCGAGGTCGAGGGTGTGGTCGGCGAGGCGCCCGAACGGACCATCGTCGTCGCCACGCCCGACGCGGCGGAACGCGTGCAGGTGCCGGACCCGATGCGCATCGCCGTGCTCACGCAGACGACCCTCAGCGTCGACGAGGCGATGCGGGTCATGGAAGTGTTGAAGCGGCGGTTCCCTAGCCTCGCGACGCCGCGCAAGGAGGACATCTGCTACGCGACGACGAACCGGCAGATGGCGGTCAAGAATCTGCGTGGCAAGGTCGACCTGTGGCTCGTCATCGGCGATCGCATGAGCAGCAACAGCAATCGGCTGCGCGAGATCGGTTCCGAATCCGGCGTACCGGCGCACCTCGTGCTGGGTGTGAGCGAGGTGCAGGCCGCGTGGTTCGAAGGCGTCGCCAGCGTCGGCATCACGTCCGGGGCGAGCACGCCCGAGGGCAGCGTCGCGGCCGTCGTCGAACGTCTGCGCGGACTCGGTGCGACCTCGGTCGAGGAGATCGACGGCATGCCCGAGACGATCGAGTTCATGCTGCCGCACGAAGTGCGGTGAACCATGAAGATCGCCCTCTGTCAGATCGACACGACCGTCGGTGACTTCGCCGGCAATGCCCGCAGCATCGTCGAGTACGCGAACCGCGCCGCGTCGCGCGGTGCCGAGCTGGCGGTGTTCCCCGAACTCGCGCTCTGCGGCTACCCGCCCGAGGACCTGCTGTTGAGTGTGGGGTTCCTCCGCGCGCACGACGCGGCGCTGCACGAGCTGGCGGCGAACATCCCGCCCGGCATCAACGTCCTGGTCGGGTGCGTCGCTGCGAATGCCGGGGCATTGGCCCACGGTGGGCGCCCGCTGCACAACGCGGTTGCCCTGCTCCAGGACGGCTTGTTCCAGGTCGTTGCGCGGAAGTGCCTGCTGCCGACCTATGACGTGTTCGACGAGTCGCGCTACTTCGAGCCTTGGCAGACGCCGGAGGCAAACGTCGTGCGCGTGCGCGGACGGCGCCTCGGCATCGTCGTCTGCGAGGACGGCTGGAACGACGAACACTTCTTCGATCGCCGTGCGTACCCGATCGACCCGGTCGAACAGGTGGTGCGCGCCGGTGCTCAGATCGTCGTCAATCTGAGCGCCAGCCCCTGGGCACGCGGCAAGGAGGTGTTCCGCCATCGCATGGTCGCTTCGGCAGCGGCGCGGCACGGTGTGCCGATGCTCTACGTGAACATGGTCGGCGGCGACGTCGAGCTGCAGTTCGACGGCGGCTCGCTGGCCGTCAAGCCGACGGGCGTCGCCTGCCAGCCCGTGGCGTTCCGCGAAGCGCTCGTGCTGGTCGACACCGAGGCCGCCTGGACCGAGACGCTGGTGCAGCAACCGCTCGAAGCGATGCAGCATGCGGCCATCGTGCAGGGCATTGGCGCCTACCTGCGCAAGTTCGGCTTCCAGTCGGTCGTGGTCGGTCTGTCGGGCGGCATCGACTCGGCGCTCGTGGCGACGCTCGCGGTCGATGCGCTCGGCCCACAGCACGTGGTCGGCATCGCCATGCCGTCGAGCCACAGCAGCGACCACAGCACAGCCGACGCGCGCCAGCTGGCGAAGAACCTCGGCATCACCTTCCACGTGCTGCCGATCGAACCGCTGCAGCGCACGTTCGCCGAGGTGCTGCAGCCGGTGTTCGCCGGCGGCGTGGCCGGCCTCGCTGCAGAGAACCTGCAGGCGCGCGTGCGCGGTGCCTTGCTCATGGCGTACGCGAACGAGCACGGTCACCTGCTGCTGGCCACCGGCAACAAGAGCG